>JAAXJP010000454.1 GCA_012269805.1 Rubrivirga sp. | reverse complement strand
CGTTGCTCCTGATCCCCTCGCGCTGAACCGACACCGCCCGCCTCGGCGTCGAGGCGGGCGGAGCTGCGGGCCGGCGCCGCCGTCGCGGGAGGGCCGGGAGGCAGGAGGCGGTGAGGGTCAGGCTGTGACCTCGGAGCGCGGCGGCGCCTCGACCGAGCCCGATTCTGCCGGGGCCGCCGCGACGGGGGCCGGGGTGCCCCTCCGCGAAGCGCCGATGAGGACGATGGCGCCGAGGATGCCCGAGATGACCGACGCGCCCAGGATCCCCATCTTCGCGCTGTCGAGGAGGGGGCCTGCGCCGAAGGCGAGGTTGGCGATAAAGATCGACATCGTGAACCCGATGCCGGTCAGGAAGCTCACGCCGAGCACCTGGCGCCACGTGACGCCGGACGGCAGCGCGGCCAGCCCGGTCTTGACGGCGAGGAACGCCAAGAGCATCACGCCGAGCGGCTTGCCGACGACGAGGCCCAGCATCACGCCGAGGGCGACCGCGTCGGTCACCAGCGCGGCGGCGTCGGCCCCGAACGCGACGCCGGCGTTGGCGAGCGCGAACACGGGCATGACGAAAAAGGCCACGAACCCGTGGAGCCCGTGCTCGAGCCGCTGGAGCGGCGTCTCGACGTGCTCGACGGCCTCCTCGAGCGTGTGGAGCGCCGCCATCTGGTCCGGCGTCGGGTCGGTCGGCGAGCCGGCGATCCCCTCGCGGAAGCGCGCGAGCAGGCCCTCGGCGCGCTCGGCGAACTGGACCTCATTGATCTTCCGCGTGGCCGGGATCGTGAGGGCCACGAGCACGCCCGCGATCGTCGCGTGGACGCCCGACTTCAGCATGAGCACCCACGCCGCCAGCCCGATCAGCGCGTAGACCGACGGCCGCTGGATGCCGAGCCGGTTGACGACGGCGAGGACGGCCACGAGCGCGAGCGACCCGCCGAGCGCCGCGAGGTTGAGCTCGGCCGTGTAGAACAGGGCGATGACCACGACCGCGCCGAGGTCGTCGACGATGGCGACGGCCGTCAGGAACACCTTGAGCGCGAGCGGCGCGCGGCTGCCGAGGAGGGCGAGCACGCCGAGCGCGAACGCGATGTCGGTGGCCATCGGGATGCCCCACCCGTCGACGCGGGCGTCGCCGAGGTTGACGAGCGTGTAGAGGAGGGCCGGGACGGCCATCCCGCCGAGCGCGGCGGCGATCGCGAGCGCGGCCTTCCGAGGCTCCGCCAGCTCGCCGGCCAGCACCTCGCGCTTGATCTCGAGCCCGACGACGAAGAAGAAGATGGCCATCAGGCCGTCGTTCACCCACAGGAGCAGCGGCTTCGAGATCTCGAAGGCGCCGGCGCCGACGGTGACGTAGGTGCCCCAGAGATCGGCGTAGGCGCCGGCGGCGGGGCTGTTGGCCCAGATCAACGCCACCACCGCGGCGGCCATGAGGAGCACGCCGCCCGCGGCCTCGGTCTTGAAAAAGGACTGGAAGGGCTGGATGATTGTCTGCATGAGGGTCGGAAAAGCGGGACGGACGAGCCCCGGAACGAGCGGAGGACCGGTGCGCCGTCAGAATAGGCGTCCGGGCGGCGGCGTGCCTCGCGCGGCCGACGCGCCCCCTGCGGGGCGCCGGCGGGCGGCCCGGCGGTGTGGGCCGGGACGGCGCGGGCTCGGCTAGCGCCTCGGAGGCGGAGTCCGAGGGGGCTCGGCCGCCGAGGCCTCCTCGTCGTGGCCGGCACTCCGCCGCGTGGCGACGCCCTCGTCGGGGGCGGTCCGCTCGACGGGCACCGCGTCCTTTTCCGTCTCCCCGTCCTCCGCCTCCGGCGGCGGCTCGGGCGCGGCCGGAACCTCGACCGGGGCGCCTGTGCGCTCGGCCTCCGCCCACGCCGCGTCGACTCCACCGCTGAGAGCGAGGAGCACGAGGGCGAGCAGGGAGGCCAAGGGCGGCATGACCCGTGCAACGGGGGGCGCGCCGCGGGGTTGCCGGCCCTACCGGCGTTTCGCCGAACCTCCCGCTCGGTCCGCTACCGCCCGATGCGAGCGCGGAGACCGATCGTCGCCGTCCGCGGGAGGCCCGGGCGCAGGCCCGCCGGGCGACGCGCCACGACGTACGTCTCGTCCGTGAGGTTGACGACGCGTCCGGTGAGGGCGAGCCCGCCCGGAAGCGGCGCCTCGGCGACCACGTCGAGCACGGCGTGGGCCGGGATCCGCTCGCTCTCGGGGATCGCGCCCTGGCCGGCAACGGCCCGCATGTCAGAGACGGCGTTCGCGAGCAGCGCGACCGCCCACCCCCCGCGCTCGACGCCAGCGCGGACGTACAGTCGGTGACGAGCTTGGTACGGGAGTTCGTCCCCGACCGCCACCGTGCCCCACGCGTCGAAGTCGCTCTCGAACGCGTTCTGGAAGCGCCCGTTGGTGTAGGTGTAGGCCACGCGAACGGGCATGGCGACGTCCGCCGCGCCGCCGAGGCGGGCGAGGTCGGCAGAGACACCGACCTCGGCCCCGGTCGCGTCCACCCGGCCGCCGTTGAACTGGTCGGTCGTGCCCCCCCCACCGGCCGCGGCGAGGTCGCTCCCGAGGAGGTTCTGGTAGGCCGTGTGGTAGAGGGCCGCTTGGACCTCGACCGCCTCCCCCCCGAAGCGGACGCCGGCCTCCGCGTTGACGCTCGACTCGGGGTTCGTCTCGGGCCGGCTGTCCGGCGGCGCGAACCCACGGTGGAGACCGCCGAACAGGCGCACGCCACGCCCGACGTCGAGCACGGCGCCGAGCCCCGGGACGAACGCCGACACCGCGTTCTCGCGGACCGAGAGGTCGGCGCCGGTCCGTTCGGGGTCCGCCGTCCCGAAGTCCTCCCGCCGGAGGCGGACCGACTCGAAGCGGGCGCCGGGCGTAAGGGCGAGCGCGCCGAACTGGATGTCGGCCTGGACGAACCCGGCCACGGCCTCCGCCGACTCGATCCGGTTCGAGTCGGTCCCGGGCGTGCCCTCGGCGATGAGCACCGTCTGCCCCGCCGCCGCGGCGTACTCGTCGACCCACTGGAAGCGGTCCATCTCGTCGGCGTGGACCCGGAGGCCGGCCTCCACGAGCGCCCCGCGCGCGGGCGTTCCGAGGCGGAGTCCCGCCACGGTCTGCACGCCCTGGCTGAGGTACGCCCGGTTGTTCGCCTTGACGTAGAGGCTCCCCGCGCCCTCGCCGCGGACGGCGGCCAGCTCGGCGGTGTACGTCTCCGGGTCGTCCAGGATCGACGCGATCCCGACGCTCCCCCCTCCGGCCGACGCCTTGTCGAGCTTGTACCAGTTCCGCGCGAAGGCATTCCGGTAGAGGGTGGTCGTCAGGTCGATCCGGTCGGAGACGACGGCGACGTGGCGGGCCCGGAGCGCCTCGTGGTCGGCGTCCATCCGGTCGTAGCGGCTGCCGGCGTAGCGGGCGTACGGCGTGGCCTCGAAGTCGGCGGCCGCCAGCCCGAGGTAGGTCTCGTCGGAGACCTCGTCGGTCCGGCTGGCGGTCAGGGTGAGGCTCTGGAAGACGGCCGCCTCGGGACGCGTGGCGAGGCGGACGCGGCCGAACACGTCGAGCTTGTCGAACCCGGTCTCGTACGGATCGCCGCTGGGGCCGAGGAGCGCGCTCCCGCCCGGCCCCGTGATGGTCTTGAACCCGTCGACGTCGTCGCTTCGGACCTCCGCCACGGCGCCGACGCCGAGCCCGCCGAGCCACCCCGCCGACGGCGTCGACGCCCCGGCCCGGGCGTGCAGCGTCCGCTGGTCGTTCGGGCCGAGGACGACCTCGCCCCGGGCCTCCGCCCCCTCTGGGATCCGCGCGGCGAGGAGGTTGAGGGCGCCGCCCGTCGTGGCCGGCCCGTACTTGATCTGGCCCGCGCCCGTCCGCACCTCGACCCCCTCCATCCGCCCGACCGACGGGAAGTAGTACGCGGCCGGGGCGGCATACGGGGCCGGCGCGATCAGGACGCCGTCCTCCATGAGCGTGATCGCACTCGACCGCTCGGCACCGCTCCCGCGGAGCCCGACGTTCGGGCGGAGGCCGTAGCCGTCCTCCTCCTGGATCGTCACGCCGGGGACCTCCCGGAGCACGCGGTGGACGTCGCCCCCGCCGACCCGGTCGATCACCCGGGGCCCGACGTAATGGCCCGAGCCCGGCACGTCGAGCGTGCCCCGACCGGTCAGCGTCTCGCGCGCCGTCACGACCACCTCCCCCGCGTCGAGCGTCGTCTCGAGGAGGACCATCTCGACCTCGGCGGTCTCGCCCGCGACACGCGGCACGCGCTGGCGGGCCGGCCCGTAGCCGAGCAGCGGCGCCACGACCTCAGCCGGCCCCGCGTCGAGGCCGGCGATCTCGAACCGGCCATCGGCGCCGGCCGCCGCGCCCCGGGCCGTCCCCTCCACGACGACGGCGGCGCCGGGCAACGGGGCGCCGTCGCTTCCGAGGACGCGTCCGGCGAGGGCCGCGGGTTGAGCGCTGGCCCCGACGGCCAGCAGAACGAGAGCGAGCGGAGCGAGGCGCATGGGGCGTCTTGTTTGGACGAGATCCAGATTACGGTCTTGTCTGGACTCGGTCCACGGACGCTCGCTAGCTCCAGAGGCTCTTCATAGAACCCCGAGCCCACCGGGCGTGGCCTCCGGCCCGGCCCGAAGCGGGCCCGTCCTCGTGGACGAGCCCGCCGGGTCGGGGAGACGGATCGCGGGCGCTACTCGGCGCCCTCGCCGCCGGCGTCCTCCATCTTCTCGATGTTCTCGCCGGGCTCGCCGGAGCCCGCACCGAGCACCGCGTCGATGATGCCGTACTCCTTGGCCTGCGTCGGGCTCATGAAGTTGTCGCGGTCGGTGTCCCGCTCCACCTTGTCCACCGGCTGGCCGGTGTGGTGCGAGATCACCTCGTTCATCCGCTTCTTGATGTAGAGGATCTCCTCGGCCTGGATCTGGATGTCCGAGGCCTGCCCCTGCGCGCCGGACGACGGCTGGTGGATCATGATCCGGCTGTTGGGGAGCGCGGCCCGCTTGCCCTTGGCCCCGCCGAGCAGGAACACCGACCCCATCGACGCCGCCAAGCCGACGCAGATCGTCGCCACGTCGGGCTTGACGAACTGCATCGTGTCGTAGACGGCCATGCCGGAGTAGACGGCGCCGCCGGGCGAGTTGATGTACAGGTTGATGTCCTTGTCGGGGTCGTCGGCCGCGAGGAAGAGGAGCTGCGCGACGGCGAGGTTGGCCGTCTGGTCGTTGACGGGCGTCCCGAACAGGACGATCCGGTCTTTGAGCAGGCGGCTGAAGATGTCGAAGGACCGCTCCCCGCGCGTCGTCTGCTCGACGACCATCGGGACGAGCGCGTTGATCGGGGCCGCCTGCTGCGGGCCGGAGTAGATGTCGCCTGGCAGCGACGTGAGGTTTTTGGAGAACGAGACGAAGTCGTGGATCTGGCTCATGCGCGTGGCGCTCCGGGCGCCGCTCGTGTCGGGAGGGGTTTGGGCTGGCACCCGGCGGCGCGGACGCGGTTCCGCCCTGGCCGTCGCCATGCCGCTGAGGAACACGGACGGCGCCCCCTCCCACTCGGGGCGAGGGCGCCGTCGGCTGGCGGTGTCCGTCCGCCAGCGGGGCGGTCCGCCTCGGCGTCTCCGTGAGGAACCCGAGGCGGGCGGGGCTACGCCTCGTCCTCGGCCTCTTCGGCGGGCGCCTCCTCGGAGGGCGCGTCGGCGTCGGCGGCGGGCGCGAGTTGGACGGGCGCCTCGGCCTGCGCCTTCTGGGCGGCCTCGCGGCGGGGCTCGGGCGCGGCCCCGCGCGCGAAGGCCGCCGGGGCGCAGGCGCAGTCCCCGCCCGCCCGCGCGCCGCCCCCCCGCGCGGGGTGGGGGCGGGGGGCGCGAG
>JAAXJP010000183.1 GCA_012269805.1 Rubrivirga sp. | reverse complement strand
GACCTCGACCGCGACCTCGCGGACGCCGACCTCATGCTGGAGCGGGACGCCGACGACCCGGCGCCGCCCCCGCAGCGGCTCCAGCGGACGGGACTGATCGGCGGGGTGCTCCTGTTCGGGGTCCTGCTCGCGCTGCCCGCGCCCGAGGGGCTGTCGGTCGAGGGCTGGCGGTGCGCGGCGATCGCGCTCCTCATGGCCACGTGGTGGATCACCGAGGCCATCCCGATCCCGGCGACGGCGCTCCTCCCGTTGGTCCTCTTTCCCGCGCTCGGCGTGCTGCCCGTCGACGAGGCCGCGGCGCCGTTCGCGAACCCGCTCATCTACCTCTACCTCGGCGGCTTCCTGCTCGCCCTCGGGATGCAGCGGTGGGGCCTCCACCGGCGGATCGCGCTGTCCATCGTCCGGCTCGTCGGCGACAGCCCACGGCGGATCGCGTTCGGCTTCCTGCTCGCGACGGCGTTCGTGTCGATGTGGGTGAGCAACACGGCCACGGCGCTCATGATGCTGCCGATCGGCGTGAGCGTGGCCGGCCTCGTGGGCGAGGGCGCCGACCGCGCGCTGATGCACAACTTCGGGATCGTCATCGCCCTGTCCATCGCCTACGGTGCGACGGTCGGCGGCGTGGGCACGATCATCGGGACGCCGCCGAACGCCCTCCTGGCGGGCTTTCTGAGCGAGACCTACGGCGTCGAGATCGGGTTCGGCCAATGGATGCTGCTCGGCGTGCCGGTCGTCGCCATCGGCCTCCCGCTCGTGTTCTCCGTCCTCGTGCGGATCTACCCCGTCGGCCGCGAGCCGATGGCGCGTGGCGCGGCCTACGTCCGCGACGAGCTCCGGCAGATGGGGCCGATGTCGGGGCCGGAAACGGTCGTCGCGCTCGTGTTCGGCCTCGTCGCGGCGCTGTGGATCTTCGGGCCGCTCGTGCGCGAGGCGATCCCGAGCCTCAGCGACACGGCGATCGCGATGGGCGGCGCGCTCCTCCTGTTTTTGGTCCCGGCCGACTGGCGGCGGATGGAGTTCGTGCTCGACTGGCGGAGCGCGGAGGCGCTCCCGTGGGGCGTCCTGATCCTGTTCGGCGGCGGCCTGTCGCTGGCCGCGGCGATCCAGGCGACCGGCCTCGCCGCGTACATCGGCGCCCTCCTCGTCGGCCTCGGCGGGCTGCCGACGCTGGCCGTCGTCGCCGTCATCGCGCTCGTGATCCTGCTGCTCACCGAGATGACGAGCAACACGGCGACGGCCGCCGCCTTCCTGCCCGTCGTCGCGGCCCTCGCCCTCGCGCTCGGCGAGAGCCCGCTCCTCCTGGCCGTGCCGACGGCGCTCGCCGCGTCGTGCGCGTTCGCGCTCCCGGTCGGCACGCCGCCCAACGCGATCGTGTTCGGGAGCGACCTCGTCACGCTCCCCGAGATGGCGCGGGCGGGCGTCTGGCTGAACCTCGCGTTCGTCGTCCTCGTGACGGCCGCGGCGTACCTCCTCCTGCCGCTCGTCTTTGGCGTCGTCTACGGGCAGGTGCCTGCGTGGGCCACGCCCTGACCCATGAAGCTCCGCATCCATGACGACTCGATCCGCCTCCGCCTGACCCAGGTCGAGGTCCGTCGGCTTGCCGAGGCGGGTGAGGTGAGAGCCGAGACACACGTCGCGCCCGGGTCGGCACTCGTCTACCGGCTCCGCGCGGCCGACCGCGCCGACCTCGGGGCCGCGCTGGACGGAGCGGAGGTGACCGTCTTCGTTCCGGCCGCGTGGGTGGAGGGCTGGCCCGACGACGAGCGCGTAGGCTTCGAGGGCACGCAGGACGCGGGCGACGGACGGCGGTTGGCGCTCCTCGTCGAGAAGGACTTCGACTGCCTCCACCGGCGGTCGGACAAGGCGACCCGGTCTCCGGCTCCCGATGCCTGAACCGGCCGAAGTCACCGGGCTGATCCTGGCGGGCGGCCAGTCCCGGCGGTTCGGGCGCGACAAGGCGCTCGCGGAGGTGGCCGGCGTCCCGTTCATCGCGCTCGTCCACGCGGCACTGGCGGCACACGCGGGGGCGGTCCTCGTCGCGACGGGCGCCGAACCCCGCGCGTACCCCGTCCCGGCGCGCGTCGGGCTCGACCCGGTGGCGAACGGCGGGCCGCTGGCAGGCCGCGCCGCCGGGCTCGCTGCCGTCGACACGCCGTGGGTCCTGTCAGCGGCCGTCGACCTCCCGCACCTCACTCCAGCCGCCCTCCGGCCGCTCCTCTCCTCCGAGCCGGGAAGCGCCGACGTCCTCGTCGCCACCGACGCCGACGGCCGCCGCCAGCCGACGTGCGCCCTGTGGCGGACGCGGACGGTCGCGCCCGTCGTACGCGGGCTCCTGACCGAGCGGCGCCTCGCCCTTTACGGGCTGCTCGACCGGCTGACGGTGCGCGAGGCCCTCGTCGAGGGCGGCGCGCTCCGTAACGTGAACGCACCGGAGGACGTCCCGTAGCGCCTCAGGCGGAGTCCGCTGCCGTCCCGATCACCCACGGGGCGCCGTCGCGGAGCAGCCCCTCCATGGCGTCGGCCGAGAGCGGTCGGGCAAAGTGGTACCCCTGCCCGTAGTCGCACCCGAGGTCGCGGAGGTCGGCCCACTGCTCCGGCGTCTCGATCCCCTCGGCCACGACGCGCGCGCCGAGCGTCCGGGCGAATCCGAGCACGGTCTGGACCATCCCGAAGGCCGCCTGGTCCTCGTGCATCCGCTGCACGAAGGCCCGATCGACCTTGACCTTGTGGACCGGGAGCGTGTGGATCACGCTGAGCGACGAGTACCCCGTCCCGAAGTCGTCCATGGCAAACCGGACGCCGTGCTCGCTCAGCGACGTCATCACGTCGGCCACACGCTGGGGGTCGTCCACCAGCAGGCTCTCGGTGATCTCCACGACCAACTGCCGGGACCGGTCGGCGTCGAGGAGCGTCCGGACGCGGTCGGCGAACTGGGGGTCCTGGAGGTCGTAGGCCGAGCAGTTGACGGCGAGCGTGAGGTCGAGCGACCGCCCGAGGCTGGCCTCCCAGCGGCCGACCTGGGCGAGGCCCTCGGCCATGACCCAGTGGTCGAGGTCGGCGATCCGCCCGGTCTCCTCGGCGATCGAGATGAACGTGTCGGGCGCGAGCAGGCCGAGCTCGGGGTGGGCCCACCGGAGGAGCGCCTCGACGCCGTGGATCCGGCCGGTGTCGAGCGAGACGATGGGTTGGTACGCCACGCGGAGCTCGTCGCGATCGACGGCCCGGTCGAGGTCGGCCTCGAGGCGGAGCCGGCGGTCGCGGGCCTCCCGGAGGGCCGGACTGAACACGGCCCACGCCGGGCCGCCCTCGGCACGGCCCTTGGCCTCGTACGTGGCCAGGTCGGCCTCGCGGAGCACGTCGCCGGAGCCGGTGTGGTCGGGCCGTCCGAGCGCGACCCCGATCGATACCGCCACGGTGCGCTGGGTGCCGGCGAGGTCGAACGGGACCCGGAGGGCCCGCTCGATCCGGGCCGCGGCCTCGACCGCCGCGGCCTCCGAGCCGACGCCCTCGAGGAGCACCGCGAACTCGTCGCCCCCGATCCGCGCGACCGTGTCCCGCCAACGCGTCGTCTGTCGGATCCGGTCGGCGAACTGGACCAGCAGGTCGTCGCCGACCGAGTGCCCCATCGTGTCGTTGATGACCTTGAACCGGTCGAGGTCGAGGTAGAGCACGGCGAAGGCGCCGTCCCCGGTCCGCGCCCGTTCGACGAGCGCGTCGAGCCGGAGCGTAAACAGGGCCCGGTTGGCGAGGCCCGTCATCGCGTCGTGGTGGGCCCGCCGGCGGAGCTCGTCCTCGATCGCCTGCCGCTCGGTGACGTCTCGGGACATGACTTGGAGCCCGACGAGCTGGTCACCCTCGTCTCGGAGGGTCTCGGTCAGCGACTCGAACCAGAGGTAGTGCCCGTCGCGGTGGCGGATCCGGTAGCGGATGAGCGTGCTCCGCTGGCGGCCGTCGAGGAGCAGGTCGTGGCTCTCGGTCCGGATGCGCTCGACGTCCTCGGGGTGGAACAGGTCGTACGGGTCGCGCCCCACGAGCTCCTCGGGGCGGTACCCGAGCAGGGCCTCGGACGACGCGCTCACCCACTCGTACCGCCCGTCGGGATGGTGGTGGGCCACGAGGTCCGTGAGGTGCACGGCGAGGAGGCGGTACCGCGCCTCGGCCGCGTCGCGGGCGACCGGCGCCGCCAGGAGCTCGCGGGTCCGGCGGCGGAGCCAGCGGTACGGGCCGAGGAGGAGCGAGGCCGAGAGCCATGAGGCCGCGGCGAGCCCGTAGAGGAACGCGTCGGCGCCGGGGGCGACCGCGTGGGGGTCGGCGCCGATCATCACGCCGAGGTGGTTCCGGTCGAGCGCGCACCCGTAGATGAACGCGACGGCCCCGAAGCCGAAGACGTAGGCGAGCGGCACGGTCGGAACCGCCAGCCGGAGCCGGCCGAGGCGGAGCGGCGTCCGGGCCGGCAGCGACCCGACGCGGACCGCGTCCTTTACGGCCCCGGACGACAGCCCCCACAGGGCCGTGGCGATCAGGACGTACGGGACGACGACACCTCCGAGGTGCCAAGCATGAACGGACATGAGGCCGAACGCGATGAGGCGTTCGTATCGCCCGTTCGGCTGCTCTCTGAACCTCGCTCGGGGAACCGCCCCTGGCGTCACCCTCCCGCTCCGCGGGGTGGATCCAAACGGCGAGGGCCCACATGGCGCGTCCACCTCCCGAGGAGAAGGACCGACTCGCTTTCTCGGGAGGCTAGGGGGGGCGCCGCTCGGCTCGGCGCTGGCGCGGCCGCCGCCGGCCGGTGGCCCCTCAGCGGGAGGCCGGCGCCCGAGGAGCGAACGGGTCGGACCACCGGGGGTCGGTCGTGATCGTGGTGTCGGTGAGGGTGCGGAGAAAGGCCACGAGGGCGGCCCGCTCGTCGTCCGTGAAGGCCGGGCGGATCGGACGGCCGCCTCGGCGCAGGCGGGGGTCGAGGGTGGGGCTGATCCGGACGCCGGTGCTGTAGTGGTCGACGACCTCCTCGAGCGTCGCGAACCGGCCGTCGTGCATGTAGGGCGCCGTGAGCTCGACGTTGCGGAGCGACACCGTCTTGAACGCCCCACGGCCCCGACCGGTCACGGTCTTCAGGCCCGTCGCATCCCGCCTCCCACCGCCCCCGAGGTCCGTAAAGGTCGAGTCCAGCCCGTTGTTGAGGAGCCCGTTCCCCACAAACATGTCGCCGGAGTGGCACTGCTCGCACCGCCCCTCCCCGAAGAACAGCTCGAGCCCGCGGTTCTCCTGCGCCGTCAGCCCGGCGAGGGGCCGCCCGAACAGCTCCTCCTCGGCCTCGCGCGCGGCGTCGTAGCGAGATCTGGAGGCGACGATGGAGCGGATGAACTGGGACAGCGCCTTCGCGACGCGGCTCGACGTGACCTCGGGCGTGCCGAAGGCCTCGGCGAACAGGTCGGGGTAGAAGTCGGTGGCCTCCAGCCGGGACTCGAGCTCGTCGAGGGTCATCCCCATCTCGACGGGGTCCTGGATCGGCTCCAGCGCCAGGTCCTCGAGCGTCCGGGCGCGGCCGTCCCAGAAGAACCGGCGGGTGCGGTCGTAGCGGGCGAAGGACAGCGCCATCGAGTTGCGGTCCGTCGGCTCGCCTTCGAAGCCGATGCTGAGGGGCCGGGGGTCGGAGAAGCCGTGCTCCTGCCGGTGACACGAGGCGCACGAAACGGTCTCGTTGCGGGACAGCCGCACGTCGTAGAACAGGACGCGCCCGAGCGTCGCGCCGGCGTCGGTGATCGGGTTGTCGTCGGGCGTGTTGTCCCACCGGACGACCGAGCTGTGCTGGAGGTGGAGCGGTAGCTCGGCGCCGGCGTAGTCGTAGGGCGTCTCGGGCAGGGCGGGCGTGCCG
>JAAXJP010000428.1:11913-21988 GCA_012269805.1 Rubrivirga sp. | reverse complement strand
TGCCGGCCGCGCGGCGGGCCGGCGGGCCGGCGGGGCGGGGAGCGGCGGCATGGCGCCGGCGCCGGAGCCCGCCTCGAGCCGGAACGTCGGCGCCGAGGGCGGGACGTGCGGGCGGGAGGCGCCGTCGCCGTTGGCGGGGCCGGGCGGAGGCACGAAGGTCGGCCGCGGGGAGTCGTCCGCCCCGATGCCCGTCTCGGCCGCGTCGGGCGGTGCCATCCGCGGGGGCCCCACGGTCCGGGCCGCGGGGTCGAACGCCAGCCCGAGGCCGCCCTCGGCGAGCGACCGCTTCACGACGGCCTTGACGAAGCTGTAGACGCCCCGGTCGTCGTCGAACTTCACCTCCGTCTTGGTCGGGTGCACGTTCACGTCGACGTGCCGGGGGTCGACGTCGAGGAACAGCGCGTAGAGCGCGTGCTGCCGCTCGGGGAGGAGCGCCCCGTAGGCCCCCGCGACGGCGTGATCGAGCTGGCGGCTCTTGACGAAGCGGCCGTTGATGAACACGTACTGCTCCCCCCGGCTCTTGCGCGCGCGGTCGGGCGCGGCCACGAGCCCGGAGACCGAGAGGTAGCTCGTCGTCTCCTCCACCTCGACGAGCTTGCCGATGAGGCCGCCGCCCGCGAGCGCGTCGAGCCGATCCGCGAGGGCGTCGGGGCCGTCAGACGCCGGCAGCCGCCAGACCTCGTTGTCGTCGTGGACGAGCGAGAAGGAAACCCCGGGGTGCGAGAGCGCGAGGGCCTGAAACGCCTCGACGAGGTGCTTGAACTCGGTCGCGGGGCTCTTCAGGAAGGCCCGCCGCGCCGGGACGTTGTAGAACAGGTTCTTGACGGCGATGCACGTCCCGACCGGCGCCGCGCACGGCGCGACGTCCTCCAGCTCCCCCCCGTCGACGCGGACGCAGACGGCGGCCTCGTCGTCGCGGCGGCGCGTCTTGAGCTCGACCTGCGCCACGGACGCGATCGAGGCGAGGGCCTCGCCCCGGAAGCCGAGCGTCCGCAGCCGCTCGAGGTCCTCGAACCGGCGGAGCTTGCTCGTCGCGTGCCGGCCGAAGCAGGCGACGGCGTCGGCGGGGCCCATCCCGCAGCCGTCGTCGGTGACCTGGATGAGCTCGCTCCCCGCCCGCTTGAGCACGACGTCGACCGACTCGGCGCCCGCGTCGAGCGCGTTCTCGATCAGCTCCTTGAGCGCGTTGGCCGGCCGCTGCACGACCTCGCCCGCCGCGATCTTGCTCGCGAGCGTATCCGGGAGGGCCTGGATCAGCCCGTCGGTGGCGGCGTCGGGCGTGGGCATCAGGCGCCTAACCGAAGAACCACCCCCCGAACGCCGTCACGCGCTCGACGATGTCCCCGATGTTGAGGTAGAGGTAGAACGCGAGGGCCAGCCCGAGCCCGACCGCGATGAACTGCGGCTGCTTCGTCTTGCGCTGGCGGCGCTCGCTGGGCCGGACGAACTGGAGCTGGCGCTTCCGACGGGCCTCGGCCTGGGGGTCGTAGAAGCGCGGCTCGTAGCTGAAGCCGCGCGGACGAGAAAGGTTGCCGTTTCGGAGTCCTAGCATGGTCGGTCCGGGTGCGGGCCAAGGTAACGACGGGCGCCCGCCGTCCGTGCCCGGAACCTCCCGCGGCGGGCTGACAGCGGTGGGTCAGGGCCGACGCGGGCCGAGGACGCGGACGCGAGACCGCGACCTCCGGGACGGAACCGCCCGCCTCGGCGCCGAGGCGGACCGAACCGACTCGGTCCACAGGGCCGGGCCCTCGGTCCCTACGCCACCGCGTCCGCCGTGCGGGCCGAGACGAGCCGGTCCTGCACGTCGCGTGGGACCGGGTCGTAGTGGCTGAACCGCGCCCGGTGGAGGCCTCTCCCCTGCGTCATGGAGCGGACCGCGGTCGAGTAGCGGTAGAGCTCGGCCTCGGGGACGTGCGCGAGGATCTTCTGGAACGGCCCCTCGGCCTCCATCCCCTGGATCCGGGCGCGGCGCGTGTTGAGGTCGCCGAGCACGTCGCCCATGTACGCCTCCGGCACGAGCACCTCGAGCTCGACGATGGGCTCGAGGATCGCCGGGCGCGCGTCGCGGAACCCGTCGCGGAACGCCATCTTCGACGCCGTCTTGAACGCGTTCTCGTTCGAGTCGACCGAGTGCATCCCGCCATCGAACACGACCACCCGGACGTCGCCGACGGGGTAACCGGCCACGGGCCCTTCGCGGAGCATGTCGGCCACGCCCTTCTGGATGGCTCCGAAAAAGCGCTGCATGTCGATCACGCCGCCCACGATGGCGTCGATGTACTGGACCTTCGAGCCCCACTCGGTCTCGGCCGTGTGCTCGCCGCGGACCTTCATCTGGCCCTCCGGCTGGAACTCTCCGTCGAGCGGCTCGACGAGGATCGCGATGTCGGCGAACTGGCCGGCGCCGCCCGTCTGCTTCTTGTGGCGGTAGCGTGCCTCGGCCCGGCCGCGGACCGTCTCGCGGTAGCTCACCTTCGGCCGCTCGAACGCCACGTCGACGCCCGCGCGGTGGGCCAGCCGGTACCTCGCGATGTCGAGGTGCATCTCGCCCTGGCCCGCGACCGTGACCTGCCCGAGGTGGGCGTCGTGCTCGACCACCAGCGACGGGTCCTCCTTGACGATCTGCGCGAGCCCCTGCGCCATCTTGTCCTCCTCACCCTGCGTCACGGCCCGGATCGCGAGCCGCATCCGGGGCTCCGGGTACTCGACCGGCGTCACGACCGCGTCGGAGCCCTTCTGTCGGAGCGTGTCGCCCGTCCCGGTGTGCTTGAGCTTGACGGTCACGCCGATGTCGCCGGCCACGAGCTGCGGCACGGCGTCGCGCTCCTTCCCGTTGACGGCGTACAGCGCGCCGAGGCGCTCCATCGACGAGTCGCTGGCGTTCTCGAGGTCCTGCCCCTGCGTGAGCATCCCGTCGTACACCTTGAGGTACGAGTACTCGCCGACGTGCTCCTCCGCCATCGTTCGGAACACGAACGCGACCGGCGCGGCCTGGGGGTCGACGGCGACCGAGCCCCGGTCCATGTGCGGCGGCGGCATCTCGGCCGGGCTCGGGCACACGTTGTCGATAAAGCTCATCAAGCGCGACACGCCGACGTTCTCGCTCGCGACCGTCAGGAAGACCGGGAACAGCTCGCGCTTGAGCATGGCCTCGTGGAGGCCCTTCCGCATCTCGTCCTCGGTCAGCTCCCCCTTCTCGAAGTAGAGGTCCATGAGCCCCTCGTCGTTCTCGGCGATCGACTCGACGAGCTCGTTGTGCAGGGCATCGGCGCGCTCTCTAAAGTCGTCGGCGATCGGCTCGAAGTGGGCCTGGCCCTTGTCGTCGAACCGGATCTGCTTCATGAGCAGGACGTCGATGATCGTCCGCGTGCCGGAGCCGCCCGGCAGCTGCATCGGGACCGCCGCGCGGCCAAACCGCTCCCGGATCTTGTCGAGCGTCGACGCGAAGTCGGCGTCGGCCGTGTCCATCTTGTTGAGGACGAAAAGGGCGGGCGTCTCGGTGCGCTGGGCGTAGGTCCACGCGAGCTCCGTCCCGACCTGGATGCCCTCGGCCGCGTCGATCACGAAGAGGGCCGTGTCGGCGACCTTGAGGGCCGTGATGGTCTCGGCCGAGAAGTCGAGGTAGCCCGGCGTGTCGAGCACGTTGATCTTGTGGCCCTCCCACTCAGCGTGGAGGAGCGACGTGAACACGGACATGGTCCGCTCGCGCTCGCTGTCGTGGAAGTCGCTGGCCGTCGTCCCCTCCTCGACGGTCCCCATGCGGGGGATGGCCCCGGCGTCGAACAGCATGGCCTCGGCCAGCGTCGTCTTCCCGCTCCCCTGGTGCCCCACGAGGGCGACGTTGCGGATGTGGTCGGCGTCGTAGACGGTCATGGCACAGGGAGTTGGGCGAAGCCGGAAGCGCTTCGAGTGGAGAGGACCGCCAAGATCCCGGGGCGTGAAGGGAATGTCAAGGACCCAGACGAGCGAACCCGCGGACCGGTCGCGAGTGGGACCCCCGACCTCGCGACGCCCTCCTCGACCTCCCCGCCCGTGCTCACCCTCGGCATCGACACGGCCACCGACGTCTGCGCGGTCGCGCTCCGCGACGACGACGACCTCCTGTTCGAGGCCGCGATCGCGGTCCCGCGCTCGCATGGAACTCGGCTCGCCCCGCTCGTCGGAGAGGCCTTCGCCCACGTCCGGCGCCGACCGGCCGACCTCGGGCTGATCGCCGTGACTGCCGGCCCCGGCTCCTACACCGGCCTCCGGATCGGCACGAGCACGGCGAAGGGGCTCGCCCTCGCGACGGGCGCCGCGGTCGTCGGCGTGCCCTCGCTGCGGGCGCTCGCCGCGAGCTGGACCGTCGCGGGGCCCGTCTGCGCCGTCCTCCCCTCCCGCCGCGGCGAGGTCTACGCGGCGACCTACGACGGCGACCGAGAGGTGGCCGCCCCCGCCGCGCTCGCCCTCGGCGACGTCGCGGACTGGTTGCCGGCCTCGACCGCCGCCATCGGCGGCCCCGGCGCCGACCGACTGGCCAACCTTCGCCCCGACCTCCCCCGCGTGCCGCTGGCGCCGTCGGGCGCCGTCGTCGCCCGCCTCGGGCGGCGGATCGCCGAGGCGGAGGGCCCCGGCGACGCGACAACGCTCGAGCCGCTCTACCTCAAGCCGGTGGCGACGTCACAGCCGGGCGGTATCTTGAGGCCCTCGACCTTATGACGACCCTCCGGCGACCCCATGGCTTGGTTTAAGCGCAACTCGGCCGGCATCAAGACCGACCGCCGAGACCGCAACGAGACCCCGGAGGGCTACTGGCTCAAGTGCCCGTCGTGCGACACGATCACGAGCCAGCGCGAGCTCGAGGAGCACCTCCTCGTGTGCCCCTCGTGCGGCCACCACTACCCGATGTCGGGGCTCGGCTACCTCCGGCTCCTCTTCGACGAGGGCGCCTACGACCGCCACGACGCCGACCTCCACTCGACGGACCCGCTCGGGTTCGTCGACCGGAAGGCGTACCCCGACCGGATCACGGCGGCCGACCGCAAGACGGGCCTCAACGACGCGGCCGTCTCCGGCACCGGCCTCGTCGGCGGGCACCCGGCGTCGATCGCGGCGATGGACTTCACGTACATCGGAGGGTCGATGGGCTCGGTCGTCGGCGAGACGGTCGCGCGGGCCGTGCGCCGGGCGGTCGAGGAGGACCGGGCGTGCGTCGTCATCAGCCAGTCGGGGGGGGCGCGGATGATGGAGGGCGCGCTGTCGCTCATGCAGATGGCCAAGACGAGCGCGAACCTCGCCGTCCTCGCCGAGAAGGGCCTCCCCTACGTCTCCGTCCTCACCCACCCGACGACGGGCGGCGTGACGGCCTCGTTCGCCATGCTCGGTGACCTCAACCTCGCCGAGCCGGGCGCGCTCATCGGCTTCGCCGGCCCGCGCGTCATCCGGGAGACGATCGGGCGGGACCTCCCGCCGGGGTTCCAGACCGCCGAGTTCCTCGAGAAGCAGGGGTTCGTCGACCGGATCGTCGCGCGCGAGAAGCTCCGCCCGACGCTCGTCCAGCTGTTCGACTGGGTGTTCGGCGCCGGCGCGCCGGCCGAGGAGCCCACCGAGGCGGCCTCGGTGACGGCCGAGGGCTGAGCCGGCCTCGGCGCTGAGGCTCGCCACGGGTGACGGACTCGCACCCGCGGAACCCTTCGTAGAGAGGGCCGGCGGCGGTCCCTCCGATCACGTCCCCTCCCGATGTCTGGAGGAACGTTCGGAGCCCGACACAAAAAGCTGGCGGCCCCGTCGAGGGCCGCCAGCCTGATAGGGTGGAAAGGAGGCCACCCTTGACCTCACGGTGGGCGGGTCGACACCCTCCCACCGCGAGCATCTGCCAGTCTAGAACTGGTTGATCGTCCCGACGTTGCTGTTGCCGGCCTGGTCGATCGTGCCAACACCGCCGACGCCCTGGAAGACGTAACCCGCGTTGCTGTTGCCGACCTGGTCGACCGTCAGCTGGCTTCCAGCGAGGACTTCAGCGGGGCCGACGTTGCCGAGACCGACGAGCCGGTTGCTAAGACCGTCCTGGAGAACATCGACGTCAGCGCCGTCCGCCATGACCACGTCCGCGAGGTGCGAGCCGGTACCATACTGCTCGATGAGAAGCGTGTTGCCACCGCCGCTCGCGTCGACGTAGGCCCGGTTGGAGTTCGAGCCCGCCGTCGTGGCGTTGTCCGAGGCGGTGGTCTGGTCAGCACCGACGGTGCCCTTGCCCTGGTAGATCTCGTAGCTCGTTCCGTTACCGTCCGAATCAATCTCGGCGATGTTGTTGTCGCCGAACTGATGCGTCGTGGCGTTGGCCCCCTTGTAGATGTCCTGGACGGCCCAGTTGCCGCTGCCGACCTGAATCACCGTCATGTCGTTAGCCTGGTCCTTCCGCGTGTACTGGCTGGCCTGGTTGCCCATGCCGTTCTGCTCGATCGTGATGATCCCCTGGCGCTCGTCGTCCTTGTCCTGGTAGGCGACGTTGTCCGACCCGTCCTGCGCGATCCGAGTCCCCTCAGGGGCGCTGAAGCCCTGGTTGGCGCTGAACCACGTCTGGGCGGTGTTGTTCGTACCGTTCTGGTAGATCTCAGAGAAGGCGCGGCTGCCGCTCTGATCCACGTTCTGCTGGATGAACGCTTCGTTGCCGCCCGTGCCGGCCTGCACGATCACCGCGTCGGTGCGCTTGACGGTCCGGTTGGGATCGGCACCCTGCTCGATGACGGCGAGGTCAGCGCCGGTGCCGCTCTGCGTGATTGAGGCGGTGTTGGCTTCGCTCACGTTCGCCGCGCTGCTGTTGGTGTAGATGATGCCGGTGTGAGCCGCGCCGGTCTGCGAGATGCCCGCCGTGCTGAAGTCACCGTCCTGCTCGATCTCGGCGCAGGCAACGCCAGCGACCGCGCCATCACATGCCACAGAAGGGCCAGCCTGAACGGTAGGCGTGATCCGCGCGTTGGCGGGAGGGGTAAACGTCGCTTGCTGGGCGTGGGCGACGCCGGCGAAGCCGAGCGCGACCGCGAGTACAAAGAGGTTCCGCATGGGAATACCTGTGAGGGTGCCCCGGAGGGCATGAGATAGTGAGCGCGGCAGAGGGCCGCTGCGGCGGATGCCGCGATCCCATCGGGGCGGATGCCCCGCGGCTTACAGGCCGTTTTGCTGGGAAGAGTCCGGGGCCGTCTTACCGGCCGTCGACTCGGAGGTCTGCGCGGTTAGGCGCGGGATTACTCTGGGGAACTCGAGGGTTATTGGATGATCCTGGCCACGTTGCCGGGGCCCGTTTGCGTGACCCACGCCGTCGCGTTGCCGCCTTGGATGACGGACGCGTCGTTGATCCCGCCCGACTGGATGAGGTAGGCCGCGTTGTCCGACCCGAACTGGGTGATCGAGGCGATCGACCCGTCGCGTTGGTCGACAAATGCTTGGCTGTTCATGCCGCCGATCTGCTGGAGGACCAGCCGGCTCCCATCGAACTGGAGGGCGAACGCGTCGGCGTCGGGCTCTCCGACAGTATTGAACCCGGCCAGCCGGTGCCCCACCCCGTCCTGATCGAGGTCGGCGACGCTCCCCCCCGTTTGCTCGAGGCGGGCACGGTGGCCGAGCCCCGCCTGGCTGATGTGTGCCTCGTTCGCCCCCAGGCTCTGCGTCAGGTGCACGACGTTCTCTTGCCCCACCTGGGAGATGTGTGCCCTCGGCCCTGCGGGCTCCGCCGACTGCGCGACGGCCGGGACGGCCAGCAGCACGACGGCCACCGTCAGGGCGCGTCGAGCGGAGCCGGACCGACGCCGGCTCGACGTTCCCGCCCCCGAGGTGGGGCGGCCTACGCCGGAAGCACAGCATGGGTAGGTCGACGCGCAAGACGCGTCGCCAAAAAGCAAGGACATTGAGGCTGGAAACCTTTGGGGAAGGTGTGACAGGCACGCCATGGCGGCGAGTCTGCCGGAGCCTCAGGTGGTGGAGCGGCGAGCCGCTCTGAGAGCCCAAGCGTTGAGGGCAACCGTGTCAGGAGCCGGGCCCTCGTCAGCGATCCCGACAATAGTCACAAATGGGAACATGTCAATACCACATCCCCCATCAAAAGCGCCACGGCTCCGCTCCCCACATGCCGATCCCGCATGGGGCCACGTGCGGCCCCACATACGGCCCCTCCCTAGGGGTTTCTCCTGCTCGAAAAAAATTATCGCCCTCCTCTATCGATACGCGCAGTCGACGGCCTGCGGGGGTACCCTCCGCCTGGTCGGCGCGTTGACACGTGTACTCGCTTAGAAGCGTCTCACCGCCACAAGGTGGTGCCCCACGCACACTCCGAGAATGCGTAGCGCTCCCCGCCCCCATCGGGAGTGCAATGCGAGACATATTTGAACGTAATATACGCATATAAACTGATGTGTCGCCACACTTGCCACACACCCGACAAAACACAGTACTGAACCCAAACATACATGCCGATCCAAAATCATATCGCGGACCTGCACGTCATGTGTCCCCAACAGTTAGCGACCCAATACCAGCAGAGCTCCGTAGCCCGAGCAGAGAAAGCTCCGGCATGATCGATGGAAATGGAACGCCCTCCAGTAAGCGCACCTATCTGACCTGTCTCCCACCAGGCCCTCCCCTGAGTCAACGTAGAGACGAGTCGGCCACAGATGCGGACCTATTTGCCCGGCTCGATAGCAGCTCGGCCCAGGCGGTGGACAGGATGGGATGGTCGTACTCCGCCTCGAACACAGTCCGTCCCCTCGCCCCCATCGCCCGGCGTTCTTGGGGGGAGTCCGCAAGCCTCCGGAGCGCCGCGACGAGGTCCGCCCCGGCCCCGCCGGTCTCGGGGTCGACGACCTCGCCCACGCGGTGACGCCGGATCGCCCGGGCCGGCTCCGACCGCTCGGGGCCCACCATCACCACCGGGCGCCCCGCGGCGAGGATCCCGTAGAGCTTGCTGGGGACGACGATCCCGGCCATCGGCTCCCGGAGCGTGAGGAGGTGGACGTCGCCCGCCGAAAGGGACGCCGCGAGGTCCTCTCGTGGGAAGTAGTCGTGGTAGCGGGCGTTGCGGAGCCCCTCCGCCCTGATGAACGACTCGACCTCCGCGCGTCGCGGCCCGGAGCCGACGAACAGGAAATAGAACCGGTCGTCGTCCCGGAGCGCTCGCATCGCCTCGCAGACTTCGTCGAAGCGGTGGGCCAGACCCGCGTTTCCCGAATACATCACCACGAGCTGGTCCTCGCGGAGGCCGAGCGCCCGGCGGACCGGGTTGGCGGCCGGCTCGATTGGGCGGACCCGCGCCCCGTCGCTCCACATCCCGATCGTCACGAGCCGCTCCGGGTCGACGCCCTTGGCCGCGATCCGCTCCTTCATGCGGAAGCCGAGGTCGACGACGAACTCCGCGCCCCGGTACCCGGCGTCGTTGAGCCGGTGGAGGGTCCGGGCTGCCAGCCCGCGCTCGCGCAACAGTCCGGCGGCGACCTCGGCGTCGGGGTGGAGGTCCATCGACCAGACGGCGTAGGGCTGGCCACGGAGCGCCGACGCGAGGCGCGCGGCGACGCTCAGGAGGGGGGGCGTCGTGAGGACGATCACCAGGTCGTACCGCTCCCCAGCGAGCAGCCTGCCGAGGACGCCGAGGTAGAAGCCGGCGTAGTCCGCGATCCGCCCGAGGTGGGAGGACCGGCCGAACGACGACGACCGGATCCGGCGGATCCGGACGCCCCGATGGGTTTCCTCCGCCGGCGCCGCCAGCTCTCCCGACACGTACCGCCCGCGGCCCGTCAGCACGTCGACCTCGAACCCGCGCGCGGCGAGGTGCTCGGCGAGGTCGGTCAGGATCTGCCCCGTCGCGGCGACGTCCGGCCAGTAGTGCTGGTTGACGAACAGGAGGCGGGGCATCAGGCGTAGCCGAGCTCGGCGCGGAGCGGCTCGAGGTACGGGTCGATCTGGGCCGGGTCGAGATCGGCGTCGTAGCTCGTCCGGTTGCCCTCGTCGATAAAGGTCGCCGCGTACTCGCGGACGGGCGCGCGCGGCCGGGGGGGGGGAAAAACGCGGCGCGCGGCCCGCGGCCCGCCCCGGGCCGCCCGGACGGCCG
>JAAXJP010000428.1:1721-11903 GCA_012269805.1 Rubrivirga sp. | reverse complement strand
CATCTGCCCGACCGGGTCCGCCATGACGTCCTCGAAACGGACCGTCATCTGCCGATCGGCCGGGATCTCGGCCAGCCCGGCCCGCGCCGCGCGCACGCTCTCCCGCCACTGGACCGCGCAGGCCGCCACCACGCCCGCCTCGGCGCGGACGTCCCGAAGCCCGGGGAACTGTGGGCCCCACACGTACGCCCGCTGCGGGAAGAACTGGCGCGCGACGACGTCTCGGAGCACCGCCGTGGCGTAGAACGGGGCGTCGCGGAGCGGGATCTCGAGCTGCGTGAGCCGGCGCCGGAGCGCCCGTTTGTCCGGCGTCTTGGTCCACATCCGGAGGGCCGAGCGCGTCGAGTCTCGCCCGTCGCGGATCACGTGGAGGTAGCGGGCCTCGGGGAGCACGGCCTCCACGAACGGGAGGCGGAAGCAGTTGCTCGGCGTCTTTTCCATGAACCGAGGCTTCCCCTCGCGCTCCGCGAAGCGCTCGAAGGCGCGCCGGATGTAGCGGCGAACCCGCGGCGTCGCGTCGGCGGCCCGTCGGAGGTCGTCGGGCGCGAGCGGGCGGCCGTAGCGCCAGACGTACTTCGGCTCCATCCAGAACGCCACATCGGGGTGGCGCTGGAGCACGCGGCTGGTCATGGACGTCCCCGACCGGGCCGCGCCGACGACGACGATGGGGCGGTCGAGCTTAGCCACGCGCGGCCCCCTCCCCGTTCCGGTACCACGCGACGGTCTCGCGCACGCCCTCGTCAAACCCGTAGGGCAGCGGCCCGCAGACGGCTTCGGTCTCGCTCAGGTCGATCACGTACTCGGTCAGGATGTTGGTGAGGCGGAACGTGTTGTACGGGAAGCCCCGCCAGCCGAGCGCGTTGAGGGCGTCTCCGGTCGCCGCGAGCGCTCTCGCCGCGAGGATCGGCACGGTCGGAATCGGCTTTGCGTCGAGGAGCTCCGCGATCCGGTCGGTGTACGCCCGGAGGGACAGCGGCTCGTAGTCGGCGAGGTAGAACGTCTTTTCGTGGACCGCTTCGTCCGGCGCGAGGAGGAGCTGCCGGTACTGGTGCGCGATGTTGCCGGCGTAGCTGTAGGACTTGTAGAGCGGGCTGCGGCCGGCGTGGAAGTACCGACCGGCCTCGATATGACGGAGAAGGTTCCGGTAGTGGGCCTTCATGTACGGTCCCCAGACCGTCGTCGGACGGGTGAGGCACCACGTCACGTCCCCTCCCCGCTCCTCGCGGACGACCTCCTCCGTCCGCACCTTGCTCTCGCCGTACACCGTCGTCGGGCAGACGTCGGTGTCGGACGCCGGCTGGTACCCGACCCGGCACACGAGCTGCGACGAGGTGTAGACCGCGCGGGTCACCGACCCCGACGCCCGGACCGCGGCGCACACGTTCCGGACGCCGATCGTGTTCGAGTCGTAGTCGTCGAGCGTCGCCGCCTCGTCCAGGTCGGTCCGCGCGGCCAGGTGGATCACCGCGTCGGGTCGCTCCGCCTCGATCACCGCGTGGAGCGCGTCGGCATCGCGAATGTCGGCGACGTGCTTCCGGTATCGCTCTCGGCTCTCCGTGAGGTCGCGGCAGTCGAGGGCAACCACCTCGTGGCCCCGTTCGACCAAGAGGTGGGAGACCCAGCGCCCGATGAGGCCGTCCGATCCGGTGACGAGAATGCGGTGCGGGTTCATGCGGTGCGGGCGGGGTCTGGATGGGAGGAAGGGGCCAGGTCGCCTGAGAGCCCATCCAAGATCCGCTCCCACGCGTCGCCGTACCGGCCGACGCTGAACCGGGTCCGGACGCGCTCGACCGCTCGCCCGGCGAGTGCTCGACGGAGCGCGTCGTCCCGGACCACCTCCTCGATCGCCTCGGCGATGGCACCGGGGGCCGCGTCGTCGAGAAACCGGGCCGTCCCCTCCCCCATCGTCGAGGGGATCTCGCCGGCGGCGGTCGTGAGGACGGCACAGCCAGCGGCCATCGCCTCCAAGAGCACGAGCGGCTGGGCCTCGACCGGGTACCGGCTCGGGAAGACGAACACGTGCGCCGCGTCGAAGAGGGCCTGCTTCTCGGCCCCCCGCGCGCCGGGGATCCACTCGACCGAGACGGCTCCGGTCGCGTTGATCCGCCGGACCCGCTCCTCGATCCAGCCCACTTTCGCCTCGACCGTCGTGAACCGCGTGCAGAACGACGTGAACGCCGGCGGGCCGCACAGGACCGCCTCGACGGGCCGACCGAGGTCGCGGTGGCTGAGGGCTTCGAGCGCCTCGAGGTATTCGGGGTAGCCCTTGGACTCGACGAGCAGGCTGAGGTGGAGCAACCGGACCGGCTCGCCGGGCGCCAGGGTCTGCTTCCCAGCCGCCTCCGCCTCGGTGGCGGGCTCGAGCTCGCAGGTGTTCTCGACCACCACCACGCGGTCGGGGGCGAGGCCCCACTCGAGGAGCCGCGCCCGCTGCCCAGGCCCGAGGACCGTCACGACGTCGGCCACGCGGAGGATGCGGAGGAACGCCGCGCCAACCGGACCGCTGGGGCCCCATCCCATGAACACACTCCCGTGGAGCGACACGACCATCGCCACACCCGGTCGGAGGCGACCGATCAGGCGCATCGGCCAGCCCATCTTGGCGAACGCCGCCCGGCTCTGGGGCAAGTTGACGTGGAGGACGGTCCCGCGACGGACGGCCCGGAAGAGCTGGCGCCAGCACCGCGCGACCCGTTCGAGGTAGGCCGCGTAGCGCCGAACGCGGCCGGCGGTCCGGTCGAGCGCCGGAAACTCGACGGCGTCGAACGTCCACCCCCGCTCCGCGAGCGTCTCCCGGAGGAGCGCCGTCGCCGCGTACTGGCCCGAAAAGCTAATCGGGCTGTCGTAGACCAGGGTGACGTGGCCTGGCATCAGTCGTACAGGTCGAAGCCAAACCGGTCGCAGAGCGCGCCGTAGTACGCGAGCGCCCGGTCGTCGAAGTGGTCAGGCCACTGGCCGGCCGTCCCCTTCCTCGCGAAGACGAACCCGGGCTCGTGGTTCTTGAACGACTCGGTGCTCTCCTTCTGGGCTTGGCGCATCTGGCGCATGCTCGACTTCTCCAGCGCCGCCTCGATGGCCGCCGCGTCCCCCTCGACGCCGCAGAAGTCGCAGATGCCGCCGAAGGCTTCGATGGGATTGCTTTTCAGGTCCTCGTAGCGGACGACGAGACCGGCCCGCGGCCGCCACGAGGCGAAGTGCTTGAAGAACGGCTCCAGCCCCATCTCGGCGTCGTAGATCAGGTCGTCGATGCCCCCCTCGAACTCCAGCGTCCGCTTCGCCCGAGCGTAGTGGAACAGCGAGACGACGATGTCGCGCGGGTCGCGGACCGTCAGCAGTGTGGGGTGGGGAGCGAACAGGAGGGGCGAGTGCGGGAGGTGGGTCTTGACGAGGCGAGGGCGTGGCGAGAAGGCCCACGGGGTAAACATCGACGGGTTGCCGTATTCCGGCATCGCCGCGTTGACCTCGTCGAACGAGGGGGCCGGCCCCCCGCCGCTCAGCATGTTGTAGAGGAAGAAACGGACCCAGGTGCTGCCGGTCTTGGGGTAGAAGGCCATCAGGACATCGTCCCGGTCCATCGTGAGCCGGCTGCGGCCGTAGAGCGCGGCCTTCTCGAGGACGTAGGCCGGGCGGATCAGCTTGCGACGGTGCTGCATCAGGTCCAGAGGTCAGAGAGGCGGATCGAGGCGGGACGGTTGGCCTCGGGAAGCTCGGCCAGGACGGCCTCGGTCTCCAGAAGGTGCGGCCCGAACCGGTCGAGGAGCGCTGCGCGCTCGGCCCCCGTCAGTTCGGGCGGCGGGTCCGAGACGCGCGAGAGGAGCCGGTGCATCCGATCGGTGACGCGGGCCAGCTTCCGCCCCGTCGTCATCCGCTCCAGCGCGATCACGGCTCGGTTCCGCGTGTTGACCTTCGGCCGGCGCGAGAGGCTCTCGGGCACGACGCGCTCGTCCACCCCGATGTGGCGGTAGACGCGGCGGACGACGCGGGCCGGATCGTCCCGGACCTCGTCGTAGAGGACCACCAGAAGGCTCTCCGGCCCGAACCGGTCGACGTAGGGCCGGAGCTGCCGGCCGTAGAAGGCGCGGCGGACGAGCTCGTCGACGAACCGGTCCGGGTGGCGCTCCGGGAGGCCGGGCGGCTGGTCGAGGAAGACCGGCAGGACCGACGCGATCGGTGCGCTGGGCAGTTGGTTCTTCCGGAGCGCCCAGAAGTACGCCGAGACGAAGCGGTCGACGGGGTTCCGCAGGAGCGCGACGAGGCGGGGCGAGGCGACGTGCTCGGCGATGGCCGCCGGCGCGCCCGCGTCGAGGAGGTAGTCGACGGCGACCTCGCCCGCGACGGCGCCCGGCCCCGCCTCGGGGAACCGGTCGAGGTACCAGTCGCGCCCCCTGGCTTGGTAGAGCGGCCCGCCGATGTAGCCGTGCTCGATCTTGGTCTCGGGCAGGACCGTCCCAGGGTGGTCGCGGAGGCAGTAGTACAGCCACGACGTGGCGCACTTCTGCGCGCCGAGGACGAAGAACCGGAGGTCGGGCGTGCTCACGGGCTGGCCGAGGCGGTGGGGGGCGGAATGGCCAAACTCGCCGGACCGGCGACGTCCGGATCGAACAAGCCGTCCTCGACGAGGCGCGGCGCCAGGAGTCGCGCGCCCCGGTAGTTCAGGTGGACCCGGTCCGCGAAGGCCGTCACGTCGTCGGTGGCCTCCGAGTAGTCCCAGACCGGCGCGCCGCCGGCCGCCTCGCGCACGGCGTCGACCCACTCGTCGTACCCCTCCAACTTGGCGCGGAAGGCGGGGAGGTACGGCCCGATCACGAGCCGGACCGGAATCCCGCGCGCTTGGCAGAACGAGACCATCCGCCCCAGGGCGGCGGCGTTGCCGTAGCGGAGACGCGTCTGGGTGGGGGCTTGGCGATCGGCGGCGGCGATGAGCGCGGGCGAGATCTTGTACCGGTTGATGGTCCCCTGGTCCGACCCGCCTGCGGCCAGCGAGCGGTAGAGCATCTCCCCGTTGTAGTTGTAGAGCGCGAAGAGCCGCCTGGCCGTCGCGACGCGCGCCGGCAGCGTCTCGGAGAGGTACGCCCGGAGCCGTTCGGACTCCGTCGCGAACGGGAAAAAGTCGCGGAGCTGGTCGTCGTCGGCGCCGACGCCAGTCACCTCGATCACGACAAGCTCCGGCTCCGGGTTGCGCTCGACGTAGTCGTAGAGCACCACCTCCGATAGCTCCGTCGACATGCCGTTGTAGCTTGCATTGAAGACGGGCGGGCCGACGAGGCCCTCGAGCGTCGGCTGGTGGAAGGTGTTGACGCCGCGCGAGTTGCCCAGGATGAGGACGCCGCCCGGCGCGTCGCCGCGGTAGAGCACGGCGAACCGGTTGCCCGACTGCATGACGGCCGCGTGGAGGCCGGCCGCCAAGGCCCGGTCCCCGGCCACGACCACCGCGACGAGCGCGAGCCCCCACCCGATCCGCCTCCACAGGTCGCCGACCGCCATCAGAACTGGAAGTAGATAAACTGACCGCCGTCGAACGTCCCGAACAGGACGATCACCCACAGCGCCGAGGCGAACGCGAACGTTCGCGCGACCGGCCGTTCCAGCACGAGCGACGGGAGCACGACCGTCTTGCTCCACAGCTCCAGCGACACGAGCGCGCCGATCAGCAGGAAGCCCTTGAGCACGACCACCTTGAGTTGGACGTCTGCGAGGCTGAGCCGATGGATGGACGCGACCTGCCCGATGACCTCCCACGACGTCGCGAAGGTCGGGCTCCGGAAAAAGATCCACGCGAAGCACGTGAGCGCGAACACCGCCGCGACCTGGAGCCCCGTCGCGACGGCACCGGGCACCCGCAGCCGCTCGACGAGGCGGCCGTAGCCGGGGCCCAGCACCCGCTGGACCACGAGGTAGAGGCCGTGCAGAAAGCCCCAGAACACGAAGTTCCAGCTCGCCCCGTGCCACAGGCCGCCCAGGAGCATCGTGAGCATCAGGTTCCGGTAGGTTGCGAGGGTCCCGCCGCGGTTGCCCCCGAGCGGGATGTAGAGGTAGTCCCGGAGCCAGCTCGAGAGCGAGATGTGCCAGCGCGTCCAGAACTCGCTGAAGCTCTTCGAGAAGTACGGCGTGTCGAAGTTGACGCCGAAGTCGTACCCCAGCATCCGCGCCAGGCCGATCGCGATGTCGGAGTAGCCCGAGAAGTCGCAGTAGATCTGGAAGGCGTAGAACACGACGCCGATCAGAACGCTGAGAGGCGTGAACGCCTCCGGCGCGTCGAACACGCGGTCGACGAACGGCGCGAGCGAGTCGGCGACGGCCACCTTCTTGACGTAGCCCAGGAGCACCTGCCCGAGGCCGAGGAGGAAGCCGCTCCACAGGAACGGGTGATCGCGGCGGAGCTGGGGGAGGAGCAGGCTCGCCCGCACGATCGGCCCCGCGACGAGTTGGGGGAAGAACGCCACGTAGGTCGCGAACCGGAGCAGGCTCCGCTCGACCTCGATGCTCCCGCGGTAGAGGTCGATCGAGTAGCTCAGCGTCTGGAACGTATAGAACGAGATCCCGACCGGCAGGATCACGGCCAGGAACGCCGGCGACTCGCTGAACCCGAAGAACCCGGTCGCGCGGTAGACCGAGTCCAGAAAAAAGTTGAAGTACTTGAAGACGGCCAGCAGCCCCAGGTTGCTGACGAGGCTCAGGATCAGCCACGCCTTCTTGACCCGCTGCGCCTCGGCCGCCGCGATCCGGAGCCCGACGAGGTAGTCGACCCCCGTCGAGACCGCGATGAGGCCGAGGAAGCGCCAGTCCCACCACCCGTAGAACAGGTAGCTCCCAACCAGGCAGACCGTGAGACGGGCCGTCCCGCGCGTCGCGAAGTACGCCGCGAGAAACAGGGGGAGGAAGACGAGGAACGGGACGCTGTTAAACAGCATGCGGCACGAACCTCCGGCGGACCCGGACGAACAGCACAATCGCGACGAGGGGGACGGCCGCCACCATGACCGCGACCATCATCTGGCTGAACCCGCCCGTCACCGTCGTCCACCCGACCGGGATGACGATCACGGCGTAGAGCGCGGCCCCGGCCGCCCGGTGGAGCACCGGCTTGAACATCTCATACATCCACCGCATCCCGACCCCCAGCAGGAACGGGACCAGGACGATGCCCAAGAACCCAAAGTTGAGGTAGGCCTCCGCGATCATGCCCGGAGGCACGCCCGCGAACCGCATGTTGAAGATCTCCTGACCGATGAGGGGACCGGCCCCGAGCGGGGGCTTGTCGAGCCAGACCGTCCGGGGGATCGGCATAAAAGCCCAGGCGGCGTACGACTCGCCGTACTGGTAGGGCAGCAGCTCCGGGACGCCCTCGATGATGTGAGCCGTCTTTGTGAGATCCAGAAAGTGCCGCCCGCCCACCGTCGTCTCGAGGAGGGCCTTCGCGCCGAACACGGCGGCCGTATCCGACAGGTCCCCCGACCTCGGGCGCAGCGCGGTCAGGATCAGGAGGAGGGCGAGGATCCCGACGGTCCCGCCGACGAGTACGGCCTTCGGGACGCCGCCCCGGGTGCACCGCCAGATCACGAGGGCTTGGATGAGCACCATCAGCACCTTCGTCCGGCTGCTGTTGAAAAACGGGAAGACCACGGCCATCAACACGAGCGCGGTGATGACCCCGACCTCGACGAGCCCGAGGCGGGTCCGCTTGGTCAGCGCCCACGCGAGGACGAACAGGAACACCGGCCCGGTCACGGACGCCCCCCAGCGGTAGTACCCCAGCGCGCTGCGGGCGTACTCCGCCCCCTCGACCGTGTAGAACCGCTTGCGGGAAAAGTCCTCGATCACGCCGGTCAGCCCCATTTTGCTGAGGTAGAGCGACATCGACACGACGGCAATCGTGAGCGCGACGGCGGCCACCAAGAGGATTCGCCACCGGCTCCAGGCCTCGCTGGTGAGGGCGCGCGAGCGGTCGAGACGCGGGGCGGGCACTCGGAACAGGTAGCCCGCGACGTACGCCATCAGCCCGAACAGCACGAGGACCGACGCGTTGACCAGGAACGAGGCCTCGATCCGGTTCAGGAGGAGGAAGTCACGGGCCCCCTCCGGCCCAAAGGCCAGCCACGCCGGCTTGAGCGTCACCCCCACCGCCACGGCCAACATCACAAAGCTGATCGGCTCTACGATGTCGTAGTCGCGCTTCAACAGCGGCACCGCGAGGAGCACCAGCAGGCACGCAGCGCCGGACACGCCGAGCAGCGCGTAGTCGAGGGCGCCCTGGAGAACGAGCGCCGCGCCGGCGAACACCAGGCTGACCAACACGAGGGCTATCCCCGCCCCCAGCAACGCCCGGCGGGCGCCCGTCAGCCGGTCTCGGCGGCGTGGGGCGGCTTGGAGGCGACTCGACGCCCGAAGACTGGGAGGAGGTGGGAGCATCCGAACAGGCGCTCGGACGGGGCTATCCGGATCGGCGCCCTACGCGAGAGAGCTGTCGCGTCCACCGTTCGAGGTGCGCGCGGTCGAGGACGGCCCGTCCAGGCCAAACGAGGAGGACGAGAGGGAAAGCTACGCACAGCCCCAGTTTTGCTAGGATTGTCAGGGCAGGTCTCCCGTCTGAGGGCAGCGCCAACGCCACGCCGCCGAGCACGGACGCCACCCCGACCGCTATGGAGAGGGACCGCCAATCCAGGCGGACCGGGTAGCCCCGCCGCGCGAACACGAACGACGCGGCGCTGGCAACGAGGTAGGCTGCGATCGTGGCGACGGCCGCCCCAACGATCCCAAGGACCGGGATGAGCAGCAGGTTCGCGAGCACGTTTGCCGCCAGCCCCAGGCCAGTCGACGTCGAGATGTGCCGCGTCTCCTTCGTCAGGAACAGCGGGAGCATCAGGAACTGGTTCGCGGCATGGAACACGTGAGCGACCACGACGAGCCGGAGGACGAGAACGGCGTCCCCGTACTCCGGGGTGGCCACGACCGCGATGATCACGTCCGCGAACACAACCAAGCCCAGGGCCAGAAACAGGGCGAGGACCGTGACGGCGGAGAAGGTCCGGGCATACCCCTCTGGGCCCCCGTCCGCCAGGCCCGTCCTGAAGAACCGCGCGAGCCAGGCGTTCGAGACCGCGATCGTCACCATCGTCATGACCGTGGCCATCTGGTAGCCGACGCCGTAGACGCCGAGTTCGTCGAGGCGGACCGTCGCCTCGAGAATCAGCCGGTCGGCGAACGTGATGCCCCACACGAACACGAGGTGCGGGAGGAGCACGACGGAGTACTCGAACGCCTCGCGGAGCCGCCCGAACGTGGGCCGCCAGCGCGCGGGGACGTTCACGATCGCCGCCGACGCGAGAGCCCAGACGCCGTATCCGACAATCTCGCCCCAGAGCACGCCCTCCACGCCCCACCCGAACACGGCGACGAACACGACCACGGCCCCCGTCACGGAGACCACCTGTGCGATGGAAAACGCGCTGTGCGCGAGGGGCTCCTGTCGCACGATGTAGCGCATGAGCGGGATCGTCCCGACCCCCTGGAGTGCGGCATCCGCGACGGCGAGGACGATGAGCGACGTCGCGATCTGCGCCCCGATGACCTGGCCCCAGATCGACGCCGTGCCCATGAGGAGCGCCGAGAGGCCTACGGCCGCCGCCGTGACGGTCCACCAGATACCGGCCGTGAACCGGTCCGCCTCGGTCACGTCGTCGAACTCGACGTAGTACCGCTTGACGGCCTGCCCGAGCCCGAGTGGAAAGACCCGAGCGAGGGCGTACGACACGGCCTGGAGAAACACGACGACCCCGACCTCCGCCTGCGTCAGGTAGTGGACGTAGAACGGGACGAGGAGGAACTTGGCGACCTTCGCGAGGAGCGCGCCCCCGACGTAGATCGCCGACGCCAGGCCCATGCGCTCGCCGCCCCTTCCTGGCGTGGCCCGGCTGGTCGTCCTCACGGCGTGCCCCCCTCCCGCTTGGTAGGGCCGGCCGTGGGCGCGGTCGCTCGCCACGCTGGCCGGGGTCGGCCCGTCCACGCCTCCACGAGCGCGACGTCGCGCTCGAACCGAGGCGCCAACTCGGCGCGAAGCCCGGGGGGAAGCGCGGCGTACTCGAGGGGCCTCGACAACCCGTGCTCGACCGCCCGCTGGGCGCGCCCGATCGGTCGGCGGACCCCGTCCGGGAGCCTCGCACCCACGGTCGCCCGGGCCCACTC
>JAAXJP010000428.1:0-1711 GCA_012269805.1 Rubrivirga sp. | reverse complement strand
CGCCAAGCCGGCGGAACGCGGGGAAGCGGGGCGACCGTTGGGCGTTGAATCGGTCCCCGAGGGTCGGCGGTCGAAAGGCGGGGTCCACCCCGAGGAACCGAAGGATCGTTTGCAGGGCGGTGGACGGCTCTGCGTCCAGGTCCTCTTTCGCGACAATCAGGAGCTGCTCGCGATCGAAGCGCGCGAGGTAGCGGTCGACAATCTCGGCGTAGTGGCTCGCCGCCTCGAAGTACCGCACCCGAGGGTGACCGGCGGCCACGAGGTCGGGGAACGGTCTGGGGTTCCAGCCCGCCTTCCGCTCCTGCCAATAGTGCGAGTACATGCGGTCGACCGGATCTCGGACCATCAAGATCAGGCGGGCGTCCGGGGCGTGGCTCTGGATGAGCCCCGGTGCGTCCGGGGCGACGCTGTACACTGTCGACGCCTCCCCTCGGATCGCTCCGGGCGGGGCGGCTGCGAAGAGGCCCTCGTACCACGCCACGCCCCGGCCGTACGTCCCCGCTCGCGGCATTTGATCATCGGTCTCGCCCCGAGCGAGCCCCCCGCCGAGTCGCGTAAAGAACCGGGGCTCCTTGACCGACGCCATGGCGACCTCGGGGTGCGCGTCGAGGTAGTGCCAGAGCGCGGTCGTCCCACACTTGGGCGCACCGAGGATCAGGAAGTCAGGGGTCGGCACGGGACGGAGGGTCGGGACCGGCCAAGGTCGGGACGGCCGCCCCGAGCGGTCAGGACGACGCCGCGAGAGCGAGCACGTAGTCGCGATAGGCATTGGGAGCGAGCCGCTCCCCGAGCGCCGCCAAGCCCGCGCGGTCGATGAACCCCTGCCGGTAGGCGATCTCCTCCGGACACGCGATCATCAGGCCCTGGCGAGCCTGGACCGAGTGGACGAACGCCGAGGCGTCGAGGAGCGACTCGTGCGTCCCCGCGTCGAGCCAGGCGACGCCCCGCCCCATGACCTCGACGTCGAGTGTTCCGGCCTCGAGGTAGTGCCGGTTCACGTCGGTGATCTCCAGTTCCCCGCGCGCCGACGGGGTCAGGCCGGCGGCGACCTCGACCACGTCGGGGCCGTAGGCGTAGAGCCCCGCGACGGCGAGGTTCGAGCGGGGCGCCTCCGGCTTTTCCTCGATGCTGAGCGCCCTGCCCGACTCGTCGATCTCGACCACCCCGTAGCGCCGCGCGTCGCGGACCGGGTAGGCGAAGATGCGGGCGCCTTCCCTGAGCGTCGCCGCACGTTGGAGTTGGGCGGAGAGCCCGCTCCCGTAGAGGACGTTGTCGCCGAGGATCATCATGACGGGCGACCCGGCTAGAAAATCGGCGCCGATGCGGAAGGCGTCGGCCAGCCCTCGGGGCTCATCCTGCTGCTCGTACGCGAGGGTCAGCCCCCACTGCGTCCCGTCGCCGAGGAGGTGGCGGAAGGCCGGGAGCGCCTCGGGCGTCGAGATGACGAGGATCTCGCGCACGCCCGCCAGCATCAACGTGCTCAGCGGGTAGTAGACCATCGGCTTGTCGTAGACCGGCAACAGCTGTTTGCTGACGGCGACCGTGGCCGGATGGAGGCGGGTCCCGTGGCCGCCGGCGAGGAGGATGCCTTTCACGTCGCGGGGTCGGTTCGGTGGAGCACGGCGCCAACCCAGTCCGGGTTCGCGAGATACCAGTCGACCGTCGTCTCGAGCCCCGTTCGAAGCGACTGGCGAGGCGCCCACCCCAAGCC
>JAAXJP010000272.1 GCA_012269805.1 Rubrivirga sp. | reverse complement strand
CAACAGCGGCGGATCGACGTGGGTGATCTCGAGCACCATCTCCGACAACGTCGCCCGACGCGCGGGGGGCGGTCTCGAGGACGTCGCGGGCACGGCGGTCCTCGTGATGTCGACGTTCGACGGCAACAGCGTCGTCGAAGACGCCAACCCCGGGAACGGGGGAGGCGTTCACAGTGGGGGCGGGCTGACCGTGGTCGCGGGCGGCGTGTACACGAACAACCGGGCGGTCGAGGGCGGCGGGCTCTGGACGAGCGGGACCCTCGCGATCACCTCTGACGAAGCGGACGTGCCCGTCGATGGGATGCCGGACGTCGTGATGCCGACGATCACCGCACCGACGATCTCGATGAACGAGGCCACCGGCGACGATGCCGATCAGGGTGGTGGTGGCCTCTATGCGACACCGTCGGGTGAGATCATCGTCGTCGACGCCGAGGTGTCGATGAACGTCGCGAGCGGGGCCTCCGGCTCGGGAGGCGGCATCTTTTCGGCCGGCGCCCTGACCGTGACAGACGCCTCGATTACAGGCAACGTGGCCAACCGCGCTGGCGGTGGCATCGAGGATGCCGGCGGCACGGTCGAGCTTGTCGACGCCACGTTGACGGACAACTCGATCGGTACGCCAGCCCCCGGCAATGGCGGAGGGCTCCACAGCGGCGGCGGTGACGTGACCATCGTGCGGAGCGTGATCGCGAGGAACACGGCCGTCGAGGGAGGCGGACTCTGGTCGAACGGAACGCTGACCATCAACGGCGGCGCCGAAGGCGACCGCGACGACGATGAGGACGCCGCGGAGGGGGATCGCTCCGACTTCACGTCCATCGTCGGCAATGAGGCCACGGGTGCTGCCGCCGGGACGGGCGGTGGAGGGCTGTACGTCGAGTCTGGCGGCGTGGCCTCTGTCCGGTACGTGCTCATCGAGGAAAACTCCGCCAGCGGGGTGGCCGGCTCGGGCGGCGGCGTGTTCGTCGCAGACGACGGGATGGCATCGCTTGCCTACACCGAGATCACCGGCAACGCCGCCAACCGGGCGGGCGCTGGCATCGAGCTCTTCGACGACACGGCGACCGACGCGGAAACGTCCGTCTCGCTCCGCCAGGTTCTCGTGGCCGACAACGCGATCGACGTCGGGGCTCCCGGGAACGGGGGCGGGCTCCACGCGGGTGGCGCGGGTACTGTCGAAGTTGAGATGAGCACGTTCGCGGGCAACGACGCTGTCGAGGGCGGTGGGCTGTGGATCAACGGGGCCGGCTCGTTGGTGCTCGAGAACTCGACCGTCAGTGGCAACACGGCCGTGAACGACGGAGGCGGGGTGTACGACAACGGCGGTGCCACCTTCTCGCTCTCGAGCGTAACGGTCGCGAGCAACGACGCGGGCGGCGACGGCGGCGGTCTCTTCTCGGCCAGCCCCGACGCCTTCACGGTCCGGAACACCCTCATCGGTGACAACACGGCGGACGGCGCCGGACCGGACTGCTTCGGGACCTTCCAGTCTGGTGGCTACAACCTGATCGAGGACGTCTCCGCGTGCACCTTCACTGGCGACACCGCGACGAACATCACAGGGGCCGACCCCGCGCTCGCGCCGCTCGCCGACAACGGAGGGTTCACGCCGACTCGGGCGCTGGCGCCATCGAGCCGGGCCGTGGATTCGGGGGACTCCGCGTTTGACCTGGACCAGCGAGGGTTGGCACGGTTCGCGCAGACCACGGGGCAGGACGACATCGGGGCGTTCGAGCTCTTCGCGGCGCCGGTCGACACTGGCGACGACCCCACGGCAGCCGCGTTCGGCATCGACCCACCCCGGCCGAACCCGGCGGTCGGTTCGGTCCGCGTCTCGTTCCACGTGGCCGACACGGCGCCCGTAGAGTTGGCGTTGTTCAACACGCTCGGCCAACGGGTACTGACGGTCTTTGAGGGGCAGGCAACCCCGTCGGGAATGGAGACCGTTGACCTCGACGTGCGTGGTCTCGCGGCGGGCGTTTATGTCCTCCGCCTGCAGAATGGCGACGCCACAGCGGCTCGCACCATCACGGTGGTCCGCTAAAGGCCGACCTTTGGTTCGGGAATGGGCGCCCCGCTCGCTTCGGCTGGCGGGGCGCCCGTGCGTTGAGGGCTGAGACGACGTGGAGAGCGTGTGACTGGAAGCGGTGTCACGCGTTGGCACGGCAACTCGCCGGGGGGCGGAGCGCGTTGACGACACATGCTCGAACTCTCCCAGATCGTCCCGTTCGATGGGCTCGACCCTTGGCCGGCCTTCGCGGTGGCCCTCGTGCTCGCGCTGGGCGGCGCGCTGTTGATTCACGCAGTCGTCTACGGGGCGCTCCACCGAATCCGCCGGACAGCGCCCGAGCGGCTGCCGCTCCGGGGCCACCTCGTGCTCCAGACCGAGTGGCCCGCGCGGTGGGGGCTCGCTCTCGTCGCGCTCCGCCTCGTGTTGCCCCAACTCCCTCCCGAGGTGGACGAGGGGACCGCGTCGCACCTCGCGACGGCGCTCTCCATCGGCCTCGTAGTCGCCGTCGCCTGGCTCGTCGTGCGGAGCGTGAAGGCCGTCCGGATGTCGCTGGGCGACCGACTGGACCTCCATAAGGCCGACAACCTCTCGGAGCGGCGGATCCTGACGCAGGTGGGGCTGCTCCAGCGGCTTATCAACGTGGTCGTGATCGTGGTGGCGGTCGCGGCGATCCTGCTCCACTTCGAGCCGGTCCGGCGGATCGGGGCGGGGCTGCTGGCGTCGGCGGGCGTGGCCGGCATCGTGCTCGGCTTCGCAGCGCAGCGCGTGCTGGGCAACCTGTTCGCCGGCATCCAGATCGCCATCACCCAGCCCATCCGGGTCGACGACGTGGTCGTGGTCGAGGGCGAGTGGGCGCGCGTCGAGGAGATCACGCTGACGTACGTCGTCGTGCGGATCTGGGACCTCCGGCGCCTCGTCCTGCCGATCTCCTACTTTATCGAGACCCCGTTCCAGAACTGGACGCGGACAGGGGCGCAGGTCATCGGCACGGTGTACGTGAGGACCGACTACACCGTCCCGGTCGAGGACGTGCGCGCGGCCGTCGGGCAGATCGTCGAGGCGTCGGAGCACTTCGACGGCGAGACGTGGCGGCTCCACGTGACCGACTTGGGTGAGCGCGGCGTCGAGATGCGCGCCCTCATGACCGCGTCGAATGCCGACCACGCGTGGGAACTGCGGTGCGAGGTGCGGGAAGAGTTGCTGGCGTGGCTCCGTGAGCACCACCCAGAGGCGCTGCCCCGGACGCGCGTCGTGTTTCCCGACGCGGAGTCCGACCCCGCCCGCCTCGGTGCCGAGACCGAGCGGGGCGGCCGCGGCGAGGAGGTGTAGTCGAGAACTGCCGGTGGCACGCGCGACTGGCAGACGTGGCTACGTTCGCCGGCCATGGGCTTTCTGAATCCGCTCCTCCTCGCCGGCCTCGCGGCGGCGGCGATCCCGATCGTCGTCCACCTCTTCAACTTCCGGCGGCCGCAGCGGGTCGACTTCTCGACGCTCCGGTTCGTGCGGGAGATCGAGGCGACGGCCATGCGGCGCGTCCGCATCCGTCAGTGGCTGCTGCTCGCGCTCCGGACGCTGGCGATCCTGTTCCTCGTCCTCGCCTTCGCGCGCCCGACGCGGACCGCCGACGCGGGCGTATTTGAAGAGGGCGCCGCGCGGAGCCTCGTCCTCGTCCTCGACAACAGTCGGTCGATGGCGCTCCGCGACGCGCAGGGCGCGCTCATCGATCAGGCCCGCCAACTTGGGGGAACGGTCGTCGAGGCGACCGGGCGCGGCGACGAGCGGACGTTGCTGCCGGTCGCCCGGCCGCCCGAGTTCCGACCGGTGCCGTACGCGACGGCCGGACCCGTCCTCGACGCCATCACCGCGACGCCTACCCTCGCCGGCGCCGAGCCACTCACGGCGGCCGTCGCACGCGCGGGCAGCCTGCTGGATGGCGCGGCACACCCGCGGCGTGAGGTCATCGTGATCAGCGACCTCCAGGCCGCGACGTTCACCGACTCTGCCAGCGCGGCGCTCCCTGATGACGTCGACGTCACGCTCCTTCCGCTCGGCGCGCGGCGCCAGGTCAACACGGCCGTGACGGAGGTCGAGGTCGTGAGCCGGATCGTAGAGCCCGGCCGCCCCGTGCAGATCGAGGCGACGGTCGTCCGCTACGGCGGTCGGCCTGGGACCGTCGGCGCGGCGCTGCTGTTGGACGGTGAGCGAGTCGCCGAAACGGCTGTTGACGTGGTCCCCGACGCGCCCGTGCGCGTTCCCTTCACCGTCACGCCGCCTGCGCGAGGGTGGCTGGGTGGCGAGGTCCGCATTGAGGCCGACGGCGCCGAGTGGGACGACGCGCGGTATTTCGCCCTCCGGGTGCCGCCGCCGCCCCGTGTTCTCGTCGTCCGCGGCGACGGCCAGCGGGCCGACCTCGTGACGCTCGCGCTCGGCGTCGCGGCCGAGTCGGGCGGGGTCGCGCTCAACGAGGTCGCCGAGGGCGCGCTGCCGGGGGCCGACCTCGCGGACTACGACGCCGTGGTCCTCGTCGGCCCCACCTCGGTGTCAGACCCGAGCCGGCTGGCGACGTTCGTGGCCGAGGGCGGTGGCGTCCTCGCGTTCCCCGGCGCCGACCCCGACGCGCTGAATCCGCTCCTGGCCGCGCTCGGCGCTGGGCGGATCGACGGCGCGCTCGGTGAGTCCGGCGGCGACGCCATCGGCCGGACGACCGACCTCGACCTCGACCACCCGCTCTTCGCGGGTGTGTTCGACGCAGCCCGCCCAACGCCCGAGGCGGCCGACGTCCGCCGCATCGCCCGGTACCGGCCCGGCGCCGCCGACGAGTCGACGCTCATCGGGACACAGGCGGGCGCGCCGATGCTCCAGGAGATCCGTCGGGGCGAGGGCAGCGTGCTCTTGTTCGGCGTCGCGCCGGACCTCGGGTGGAGTGACCTCCCACAGCGCGGCCTGTTCGTCCCGCTCCTGTACCGTGCCGCCGCCTACCTGGCCGCCGGGTCGTCAGTCGCCGACTCGGGCGAGCTGGTCGCTCGGGAGGGAGGGACGGTCCGGGTCGAAGGCGTCGAGGCGGGCGCAGCACTCCGCCTCGTCGGACCGGACGGGGCCGCGCTCACCCCACTTCAGCGGACGGTGCCCGGCGCCGTCCTCCTCGACGTGGGCGACGCCGTCGCCCGGGCGGGCCTCTACCGCGTGACGCAGGGGGCGCGGACGCTGCGCGTGGTCGCCGTCAACGAGGACGCGCGGGAGTCGGACCCGGCCCAGCTCGACGCCGCCGAGGCCGCGCGCCGGCTGGAAGTCGCGACGGGCCGGCCGGTCCGTGTGGTCGAGGGTGCCGCCGAGCTGTCTGTCATGGGCGAGCCGAGCGGGATGCCGCTGTGGACCGTCTTTCTGGCGCTCGCCCTCGCGTGTCTCGTCGCGGAGACGCTCGTGACCACACGGTGGAAAGCCACGCTGTCGGCGTAGCTCGCGCGCGTTTGACGAGGCGGCCGGATGCGGACTGGGAGGGGGCTGGCCCCTGTCGCTACGCTCTATCTGTCCCGCCATCCAACCGCGAACCCCGGCACAGGGCGGCCGGCCCCCTCCGCCCGCCTCACGGGGCGGAGGGACCGACGTGCCGTCCCAGCACATGGATGCGTCGGCGGGCCCTTGGGGAAGAGAGGAGCGAGACGCCCACCGACGGGTCCAGTGTCGCGAGTCCCGAGACCGCGGCGCGTCCGGTGATCCCACGATTCGATTTTCGGCTCCGGGCGACTTCGTGCACGGGTGAATTCAAGCAGCTCCTGAGGGTACGGACGCGGTTCCGCTCTAGCTTTCACACGATTGAGGCACCGTTCCCCCGGCCCGCCACGTTCAGCCTTCCGACGCACCCAGAT
>JAAXJP010000396.1 GCA_012269805.1 Rubrivirga sp. | reverse complement strand
CCCTGCACCGACTGGATGTAGACGTAGAGCCCGCCCTCGGCGGCCTCCACGAACGGGATCCACGCCAGCCCGAGGACGGTCAGCGCGATCGTCGAGAGCCGGCCGACCCACACGAGCCGGCGCTCGCTGGCGCCCGGGTTGAGCTTTTTGTAGACGTCCCACGTGATGAGCGTCGAGCAGGAGTTGAACACACTCGACAGGCTCGACATCAGCGCCGCGAGTAGCCCGGCCACGACGAGGCCCCGGAGCCCGACGGGCAGGAGGGCCGCCACGAGCGTCGGGAGCGCCTCGTTCGGGTCGGCCAACTCGAGCCGGCCCTGCGCCACGAGCGCCGCCGCCAGCATGCCCGGGAGGACGAAGATGAACAGGGGCAGCAGCTTCAGGAAGCCGGCCAGGATCGTGCCCCGCCGCGCGTCGTCGACGGTCTTCGCCGAGAGCGTCCGCTGCACGATAAACTGGTCCGTGCACCAGTACCAGATGCCGAGGATCGGCGCGCCGAAGAGGATGCCGGTCCACGGGAAGTCGGGGTCCGACATCGGCTTCCACATGTCGAGGAAGCCCGGCTCCAGCGTGTCGACCATCGTGCCCCACCCGCCGACGGCCGAGAGCCCGGCGACCGTGACCGCGATGGCCCCGCCGATCAGGACGAACGTCTGGAGAAGGTCGGTGTAGAGGACGGCCCGGAGCCCGCCGAAGACCGTGTACGCGCCCGTCACGCCCACCACGATCAGCGCGCCCGTCCAGAACGGGACGCCGATGGCCGAGAACACGACGGCCCCGGCGAAGATGGTGACTGAGATCTTGGTCAGGACGTAGGCCAGAATCGAGATCGTGGCGAGGTACCACCGCGCTCCCGCCGAGTAGCGCCGCTCGAGGAACTCGGGCATCGTGAACACGCCGCTCTTGAGGTAGAACGGGACGAACACCCAGCCGAGGAGCAGGAGGATGATCGAGGCCAGCACCTCGAACTGGCCCGGCGCCACGCCGCTCGTCGCGCCCGAGCCCGCCAGCCCGACGAGGTGCTCACTCCCGATGTTCGACGAGAACAGCGACGCGCCGATCACGAACCACCCGACGTTCCGGCCCGCGAGGAAGTAGTCGGCCGAGTCCTCGCCGCCGCCAGCTCGCCGCTCGCGCAACGTGGCGACGATGGCGACGCCGAACACGACGGCGAAGTAGAGGGCGATGACGGTCCAGTCGAGCGAGCCGAGGAGCGAGTCCATGCGGGCGGGGTCGGGAGATCCCGGATGCTACGTCCGGGACGCGCTTCGCGCACGGCCTCGTCGCTTCCTCGGCAAGCCCGGGGGGTGCCTTCGCGGAGCGGGCCGCCAGCCGGGGACCGCCCGCCGCTACCGCTACGGAGTGGGCTCGCACGAAATCGGCGCCGCGCGGGGTCGGCGATGGGGCGCCCCGACCAAATCTCCCCCCGGGCGACGACGTGACCACTGCCGGTCGACACGTTGGCGAGAGGCGTCAACGAGGTCCATCCCCCAGCCCCTCACACGACGCCCGAGGCGGGCTCAGGTCCGGCCCCCTCGGCCTCGATGGTCTGGCCCTTTGAGTCGCTCCGCAGCTCAGCCCGATACGGAAAACGGCCGCAGTCCGGTGCTGCGGCCGTTCGGGCGTGTGGAGCTAAGCGGATTCGAACCGCTGACCTCTGCAGTGCGATTGCAGCGCTCTACCAACTGAGCTATAGCCCCATCGGGCGGTCACGGGGTGACCGGGCGCCCGCAGGATACCCGCCGGGGCGCCGGCCGCGCAACTGCGGGACCGGGGACAATTCGTAAAGGACGCCGCTCTCGCGACGCGATCGCAGCGGCAGCCAGCCCCGAACGAGCCGGCATCGCCGAGTCCGTTTAAACGTGGGGAGGCCGGCGGACAGCCCGCCGGCCTCCTCGGCGTCATCGGACGACGGCGGCCTGCCGCGTCACGACTTGCCCGCCCGACTCGAGCCGGACGAGGTACACCCCCGCCGCGAGGCCGCCCGCGTCGAGCGCGGCCTCGTGCCGGCCCGCCTCGACCGCGCCGTCGAACACGACGGCGACCTCCCGGCCCCGGACGTCGACGACCGACACGCGGGCCGGGCCCGCCGTCGGGACCGCGAACGAGACCCGCGCCGCCGTCGCCGTAGGGTTCGGCGCGACGGCCGTGATCGCGAGGGCAAGGACGTCGGCCTCGCCGTCCGCGATGGCGTGTCCGATGCGGAGGACGAACCGGTCCTCTGCGGTGCCGCCGTCGGCGAACGCGCCGAGGCGGGCGACCTCCGCTTCCGTGCGGGCCGGCCGCGGCGTGGACTCGAAGTTGTACCACGACCGGGCTCGGACGTCGACCTCGGCGCCTGTGGCGAGGTCGACCAGCACGACCGGGAGGCCGGCAGGGAGCGCGCTCGCGTCCCACCGAAGCGTGAGCCCCGCGCGCGCGCCGCGCGCACTCACGGCCAGGGGGATCGCCGCCGCCGCGAACGGCCGGACGTCGAAGCCCAGGAGGTCGTCGCCGGAGCGGGTGCCGACGAGCACGAACTGAGCGGCCGGGACCTGGAACTTCCGGGCGTCCTCCTCGACGTCGTACGCCGCGCGGGCGTCGTCGTCGAACGCGATCCAGAGCGAGCGGTCGGCGAGCGGCCGGCCCGAGGTGTCGGCGCCGTCCAGGACGAAGGTGAGACCGGGTGGGACGGCCTCGGCGCGCTGGCGGTCGCCGGCGACGGGGCCGGCGGCCGTGGCCGGGATCGTCAGCACGCGCGGGAGCCCGCTGGCCTTCGGTGGGCGGGCCTTGACGCGGAAGGCCTCCCAGGGCGCGGCCGCGGGCGGGTTGAGGGTCCAGGCCCGCGTCGCTCCGTCGTACATCCAGACGGCCCGGGTCACGTTGTGCCCACCCGGCCACGCCGCGCCGTCGGTCAGGTCGAGGGCGGTCCCGAACGGGTTGGCGAGGTAGTTGAAACGGTCGCCGGCCGTGTCGAGCGTGACGTCGACGTCGGCCGCGTTCGGCGGCAGCGTTGTCGAGAGCGTGAACGGGTCGGCGACGTCGCCGCCGGGCACGTCGCCCGGCAGGAACCAGCGGAACGCTCTCCCGAGCGCGAGCACCTCGCCGGTGCCGGCTGAGGGCGCCCAGGCGCTCGTCGCCGCGTCGTATGTCGTCCAAAGGTTGGTTGCGATGGTGGGGCGGTAGCCGGGCACGCCACGGACGATGCCCTGCGCGGCGAGGTCGTCGACGGTGACGCCCGCGGCCGGCGGCCCGAGCAGCCGGTAGCCGGCCCTCCCATCGATCAGGATGCTCGTCCCGCCGCCGACCGTGAGCGTGATCGGGACGAGCGTCGAGAGCGCCGCCCCGTCGTTCGTGACGACCGTGAGATCGGCCGTGTACACGCCGTCGGGCAGGCCGGCCGCGTCGACGGAGACCATGAGGCCCTCGGTGGCCCCCTCCGGGACGACCCCGGCCCCGGGCGTGACGCTCACCCACGTTGAGGGCGGGTCGAAGACGAGCGCCTTGTCCGAGGCCACATAGAGCGCGTCGAAGGCGACCTCCAGGCCGTCGGTCCCGAGCAGGTTTTCGATCCCGACCGTCGCGCCCATGAGGTCGGGGGAGGTCATCGTCTCGTATTGGACCTCGATGACCCCGTCTTTGTGGAGGACGATCTGGAACGTGAGCGACGAAGCCCCCGCCGGGTACTGGTCGACCCCGTCCCACTGGACGATGAAGACCTCGTCGTCGGCCTTGTACTCAACCCACACCGAGCCCGAGGGGCCGAGCAGGAGGTCGTTCCAGTACGCGGCCCCGACGCCGTCGGGCCCTCCTGCAGCCGGCATCCCGGGGTTGACGAACGTGTCCTGGAGGTACGGCTCGAAGGCGATGAACCCGTTGGTCGATACGAGGAGGGTGGGCTGGAGCACGCCGTAGTAGAGAAAGTCGAACCCCTCCGGGAGCGCGACCTCGGCGACGCCCTCGTCGTCTGGCGCGAACCCTCCGGTGGGGACGAAGCCGAGCATCGTGCCCGTGCCCGAGATGTCCTCGAAGGCCGGGGCCGGGGCGCCGGGGGCGGGGTCGTCGGAGTCGGCGAACGTGTAGCCGAACCCGTCGGGGCCGCCGGCGAGCGACGGCGCCAGGTCCTGCCGGGTGATGGCCGCCTCGAAGACCACCTCGCCGTCGCCCGGGGACCCGGTGTAGAGGAGCGCGACGCCGTCGTCGGCGGTCCCGCCGGCGGGCACCGTGAACGTGAGCTCGAGCGGGTCGATCCCGACGGCGCCCAGCGCGATAGGCGCGTCGAAGGCCTCGAGGTTGTCGCCGTTGGTGTCCGCCGAGCCCTGACGGGCAGAGAGGCCGAGCCCGCGGGCCGCGAAGACGTCCCAGATCAGGTTGTAGTTGGCCCCGAAGCCGGGGTTCTCGGGGTCCGGGAACAGCGCGGCGTCGGCGGCGATCACCGCGTCGCGGGCGTCGACGAAGCCGGGCGAGCACGGCTGGAGCTTCATCGCCTCGGTCACGATCCCGAGCGCGGCGTTGTTGCCGCCGGCCCCGCCGTACAGGTCGCCGTCGTAGCCGTACGCGTCGATGAAGGCCCAGGTCAGGTCCCACAGCATCGTCGCCCATACGTACCCGACGCCGTGCGGGGCGGCCAGGACGCGCGTGTCGAAATAGGTGGAGCCGTTGATGTCGAAGTCGGTCGAGTACTCCGTCGGCCGGATGCCGGCCCCGACCGGCGGCTCGTCCAAGATGTAGGTCCCGATGCCCCGACCCGTCATGCCGATGTCGCCGGGCGTCTGGGTCATCATGAGCGCGTACCAGTCGCTCCAGCCCTCGCCCATCTGCTCGGCGTTGTGGAGGCACTCGACCGCGGCGGCCCCGCCGGTGAGGCGGTTCGACGTGCCGTGCGCGTACTCGTGGATGATGACGCCGGCGTCGAAGCTGCCGTCGAGGTCGGGCGTCGGGTCCGTCCACACGTACATCCCCATCCGCGGCGGCAGGCCCTCGGCGGGCGTGAACATGAACGCGTTGTTGGCGCAGACCTCGCCGCTCGGGCACGGGCTGACGTCGGCCTTGTCCTGGGCCTCGGCGCGGACGTAGTCGCCCCCGAGCCCGACGCCGGAGTAATTGGTCTCCTGGAAGTTGCCCGCCGCCTCATCGAACCCGTAGGCCGCCATCACGTCGTGGACGACGTTGTTCCAGTAGAACAGGTTGGTCGTCGCGGCGGCCGTGTAGGCGGCCGGGTCCAGCGTGAGGTCGAGCGGGAACGTGAACGTGAGGCCGGCCCCGCCGTCGGGCGACTCGCTGGTGTCGCCCACGTCGTCGTCGTCCCGGTCCTCGTAGGCGCGGACGTTGTTGCCCCAGGTCACCGTGTACTCGGCCCCGGCGGCGCCGTCGGTGTCGTGCCACCCGAACGGTGAGGCGACCGGGTCGAACGGGTCGGTCACGAGGGTGCGGCCGTCGGCGGGCGGCGTGGTGGCGGCGTGGTTCGGGCTCTCCAGTGGGAGTGGGTAGACGGTGTAGCCCTCGGCGAGCGGGGGGGCCGCGAGGGCCCCGGCGAACGGGGCGAGCGGGGCAGGGGTGGCGGCCCCCGCCGAGGCCGGGCGGGTCGGCGGCCCGAACGGGTCGTCCACGACCTGGTCGACGCGGAACAGCTCGGCGCCCGTGGCCGCGTCGAGGCGGACGAGCCACACGTGGTCGGCGTCGGCCGTCGGGATCTGGAGCTCCCACGTCAGCGCGACGCCCTCGCGCTGGAGCGCCTGATACACGAGCCGCGCGACGACCTCGGTGCCGGCGACGGTCCCGAACGACGTCCGCTGCTCGGGCCCGGGCTCGACGGCCACCGGCGTCGTCGGCGTCCCGGGCGCCCCGACGTTCAGGGCCGCCGTCTCCATCGCCTTCTCGGCCGTGATCGCGACCTGATGCCGGGAGG
>JAAXJP010000725.1 GCA_012269805.1 Rubrivirga sp. | reverse complement strand
ACCCGCCACACGTCCCCCCCCGGCGGCGTCACTTTGTCGGCGTGCCCCCGGCCCGCGGCGCCCCCCCCCCCGCCGCGGCCCCCCCCCCCCCCCGCGGGGGGGCCCCCCGGGGGGGGGGCGACGCCGGCGTGCGGGGGACCGCGCTCTGCCCTACGTTGCGGCATGGACGCCCCGCCTCCCGGCTACCTGGCGGCGACCGTCGAGCGCCGCCTCGACGTCACGGACGAGCTCGCCGCGTTCTGGCTCCGTCCGGCGGAGCCGCTCGCGTTCCGGCCCGGCCAGTACGTCACGCTCGCCGCGCCGGGCGACGCGGGCCGGCCGGTCAAGCGGGCCTACTCCGTCGTGTCGGCGCCGCACGAGGCGCTCGTCGAGCTCGTCGTGGAGCTGGTCGACGGCGGGGCGCTGACGCCGGGGCTGTGGCGGCTCCGTGCGGGCGACGAGGTGTGGGTCCGCAAGAAGGTCGTCGGGCAGTTTCTTCTCGACGCCGAGCGGACGCGCCACGTGATGGCCTGCACCGTGACCGGCATCGCCCCCTTCCTGTCGATGATCCGGGCGCACGCCGCCGCGCGCGCGTCGGGCGCGGGCGTCCCCGACCACCAATTCCTCGTCGTCCACGGCGCGAGTCGGTCGGTCGAGCACGGGCCGTACCGCGACGAGCTGATGCTGTGCGCCGAGGGCGGCTGGGTCACGTGCGTCCCGACGGTGAGCCGGCCGTGGGAGGACCCCGACTGGGCCGGCGAGGTCGGCCGGGTCGAGGACGTCCTCCGCAAGCACCTCGACCGCCTCGGCTGGCCGGTGGAGACGGTCGCGGGCTACGCGTGTGGCAACCCCAACATGATCGAGACCGCGCTGGGCGTCCTCCGCCGGGCGGGCGTCGATCCGGCGCACCTCCACGAGGAGAAGTACTTCACCGTCGGCGAGACGACGCCCGAGGTGGAACCCGCTCCGTCGAAGAAGTCCGCACCGTCCGGCCGCGGGCCGGGCTCGATCACGCTCAAGGCCGTACCTCGCACGCCCTAGGTCTTGCGCCGACGAGCGGTCCTCGGGTGCCGTCCGTCCCCAGAGGCATCTTCCGTCCCCTGACTCCCGACCGCCGATGCGCCGCCTCCTCGCCCTCGCCCTCCTGATCCCGGCCGCCTCGGCCCAACCGCAGGTCGGCGCACGCCAGCCCGCCGCCGACCCCGCCGACGTGTCGACCCTCGACGGGATCGTCGCGGCCTACTACGAGGTCGTCTCCGGCCCGGCCGGCCAGCCGCGCGACTGGGCCCGAGATCGCACGCTCCACCACCCGGGCGCCGTCATCCTGATCCCCGGCACCGCCGCCGATGGCGCGACGACGCTGGAGGCGACGGACCTCGCCGGCTACCACGCCCGGAGCGGCGGCCTCGCGGAGGCGGGCTTCTTCGAGCATGAGATCGCGCGGCGGACCGAGCGGCACGGCGCCGTCGCCCACGTCTGGAGCACGTACGAGTGGCGGCAGACGGCCGACGGGCCCGTCGGCGGGCGCGGCGTGAACAGCATCCAGCTGGTCCACGACGGGGCGCGCTGGTGGATCGTGTCGTGGATGTTCGACGGACGCCAGGACGCGCCGCCAGTGCCCGAGCCGTACCTGCCGCAGTAGCCTCAGCGGCCGGGTGTCGCCGGGGCGAGCTGCCAGCCGCTACCCGTCCGCTGGAGCGACCGGCCGCGCGGCGTGTCGGAGGTTTCCTCGGCGCCGACGTCGGTCGAGCGGAGGCCGAACGCCGGGCCGCCAGAGGCCTCGAAGGCGCCCTCGTAGCTGAGAAACTCGACGACGGTCCCGTCCGGCCCGACGAGCGCGACGCCGTCGGGCGAGCCGTTCTGGAGGCCGGGCGTGTCGGTCCACCGTGCGCCCGAAGCGGGCAGGGCGCCGGACAGCTCGGCCTCGCCGTAGACCCGCCCGTTGGACCCGTTGTAGAGAACGAGTCGCCAGCCACCGAGCGCCGTGCCGGGCGGGCCGGCCACCTCGACGCCCTCGCCGACGTCCTCGCCCGCGTTGTCGTAGTGGAGCTCTGAGAGGCGGAGGGCCGCGCCCGACCTCGGCGCCGAGGCGGGGGGAGCTAGCGGACTCGAGGCTCCGTCTTCCCAGAGGCGATCGGCCAGCGACGGGTCGAGGACGAACGGGTTCTCGGTCCCCTGGAGCCCGGCGACCCACGCGCTCCGGGCGCGCTCGGCGGCGTCGGGCGGGTCGAGGCGGTTCCAGCTCAGAAGGTCCGCCCGCATGGCGCGGAAGAACGAGGGCGCGGCGCGATCGGGGTAGACGGCGGCGACGTAGAACACGGCCCGCGCCACGTCGCCCTTTTTCGACTCGGGCGGCTCGAAGCGGCCGGCGCCGCGCTCGGCCCACGCGTCGCGGTCGGCGCCGGGCGGGCGCGACTGGCTGCGGTCGCGGGCGTACCACGCGTCGGCCCGGTCGTCGTCGATCTCCCCGAACGGGAGGTTGCCACGGGACGAGTTGACGGTCTGGCGCGCCGGGAACAGGTGGTGGAGGTCGCTCTTGAGCGGCTCGGCCTCGGCGCCCATCGACTGCGGCCAGACGTGCTCGGCGTTGATCCCGAGCCGCATCGCCTCGGCCGACGGGTCGCCCGGGCCCAGCGTCACGCAGTGCGCGGAGTAGACGCCGCAGAGCGCGCCCGCCGTCTCCTGCTCGTGGGCGTACAGCACGTCGCGCGCGCGGCTGTAGCCGAGCGTCCCGTCCGGCGAGTAGGCGCGGTCGATCGCCGCCGCGAGGGCGTCGCCGGCGAGACCGGGGAAGAGGCCGCCGTCGACCGCCGCGGGGCCGTCCGCCGCGGGGCCGTCCGCCTCGGGCCCGAGGTGGACGGAGTCGTCGAACGAGCCCGCCGTCGAGACGCCGCCGTCGCGGAACGTGCCCGCCGTCTGGGCGCCGTCGCCGCCGCAGGCCGCCAGCACGAGGGCCAGGACGAGGGCCCGGGTTCGGGACGCGGCCATCACGTCTCCTCGTCCACGTACGCCACGTGGCGGAAGTACGTCTGGTCCTCGAAGCTGCCGCCGAGCGCGCCGACGCCGAGCCCGAGCGCGGCGACGAAGCCGGCGAACGCGAGCACGTCGTCCGGCCCGACCGGGCGGCCGAGCGACGCGGCCCAGCCGTCGAGGATCGGCGCGTCGAAAAACAGGAGCCGCAGCACGAGCGTCGTGCCGAAGAGGAGGCCCCACGTCGTGGTCATGCCGAGGCCGAGCGCGAGGAGGATCGAGACGGCCTGGACCACCTGCTGCTCCGTCCGCGCCTGGCCGTGGCGCCGCGCGAGGAGCCCCTGCTTGCGGACGAGGTACGCGCTCGTCCCGACGATGGCGACGGCCGAGAGCGCGCCGACGAGCACGAGCGGCTGGCGCGTGCCGAGGTCCCAGGCCTCGGCCGTCATCACGAGGACGACGAGCGTCGAGAACGCGGCCGTCGTGAGTTTGGAGAGCTGGAACGGGAACCGCCACGGCCGGATCTGGAGGACCGTGTCGGCCACGTCGGCCCAGTTGAGGAGGATGGCCTTGACGACGAACGCGGCGTCGCTGAGCCGCTCGAACGCCGACTCCTCCTCCATCCGCGGGTCGGCCACGTCGATCAGCTCGGCCTCGATCTCGGTCCGGTTCGGCTCGGTGAACGCGAGCGCCGAGCGGTCGAGGTCGGCCGGCGAGCGCGGCGCGTGCATCACGACGTCCTCGCGGTCCTCGTGGTCGAGCCCGTTGAGGTGGCCAAAGGCGTGGAGCGCGAGGGCGGCCAGCCGGTGGCCCATCCGCTCGGCTCGCTCGGCGTCGCTCAGACCAGAGTCGCGGACGCCGGGGTCGAGCCGGGCCAGCGACAGCGCGGCCGTGTCGAGCGCCTGCGACGGCGTAGCGAGCGCGAACGGCCGGTAGCGCGGGCGGAGGTCGGCCGCGGTCACGACGAGCGCGAAGTCCCAGCCGGCCACGCGCCGCTCCGTGACGCCGGCGTCGAGGAGGTCGACCGGCTCGGCCTCGGCCCCGCCCGCCCCGAGGTCGCGGCGGCGGAGGAACGGGAACGACCACGCGAAGCCGGGGAGCTCGCGCCGGAGCGCCTCGCGGACGAACGCGCGGGCCCGGCTGAACGCCTCGCGCTGCGTGTCGTCGAGCGGCCCGGCCTGGACCCACCCCACCACTACGTCGGGGACGTGCAACGCCGGCTCAGCCGCCGCCGCGTCGGCCGCCGCGTCGGCCGGCGGGTCCGTCGGCGGGTCCGGAGGGGAGGTCTCGCTCATCGCCTCAAGATCGCACCGCCGCCCCTCGCCGCTCGTCGGGCGCAACCTCGCCGCGCCGCAGCCGAAACCCCCGGGTCCGCCCGTTCTCACTGGCGGACGCCCGCTGCCCGCCGGACCTTCCGCCCGCTGCCCGTCCCCGCCTGACGGCGTCGACCTACCGGTTCGGCGTCGAGGCGGCCGGCCCCGCCCTCTTCTCCGCGCCCCTCCCTCCGTCGATGCGCCGACTGCTTCTCGCCTTCCTCCTCGTCCCGGTCGCGGCCCTCGCACAGGCGCCCGCGATCTCTGTCGACTACGAGCGGTTCCGGCTCGACAACGGGCTCGACGTGATCCTCCACCGCGACGCCTCCGTCCCGGTCGTCACCGTCAACACGTGGTACCACGTTGGGAGCGGGCGCGAGCAGCCGGGGCGGACGGGCTTCGCCCACCTGTTCGAGCACCTCATGTTCGAGGGCTCGGGCCACGTCCCGGAGGGCGCCATCGACACGTGGCTCGAAGAGGCCGGCGGCGGCGCCAACGGCTCGACCACGCGCGACCGGACGAACTACACGACCGACGCCGCGGCCAACGGCCTCGAACTCGCGCTCTACCTCGACGCCGACCGGATGGCCTCGCTCCTCGACGTCATGTCGCCCGAGAGCGTCGACGGCCAGCGCGACGTGGTCAAGAACGAACGGCGCCAGAGCTACGAGAACCGGCCGTACGGGATGGCCTACTCGGTCCTCGGCCAGACGCTCTACCCGCCCGGCCACCCCTACCACTGGCCCACGATCGGGTCGATGGAGGACCTCTCGGCGGCGAGCTACCAGGACGTTGTCGACTTTTTTCAGACGTACTACACGCCGAACAACGCGAGCCTCGTCGTCGCCGGCGACCTCGACCTGGAGCAGACGCGAGCGTGGGTCGAGGAGTGGTACGGGGCGATCCCGCGCGGGCCGGAGCCGCCGCTCCAGCCCGTCGCCACGCCGACGCTGGAGCGCGAGCACCGGCTCGTGCTGGAGGACGCCGTCCAGCTCCCGCGGCTCTACCTCGCGTGGCACAGCCCGGCCCGCTACGCGCCCGCCGACGCGGCGATGTCAGCGCTCGCGAGCGTCCTCGCCGGCGGGAAGAACGGACGGCTCTACCGGCGGCTCGTCTACGAGCTCGAGATCGCGCAGGACGTCGCGGCGTTCCAGGGCGGCGACCTCCACTCGGGCGAGTTCTACGTGATCGCGACGGCCCGGCCCGGCGTCGACCTCGACCAGGTCGAGGCCGTCATCGCGGAGGAGATCGCCGCGGTCCAGGCCGAGGCGCCCGACGCGCGCGAGCTCCAGCGGGTCGTGAACGGCGTCGAGGCCGGCTTCCTCGACGCCCTCGAGACGGTCGACGGGTTCCGCGGCAAGGCCGACCAGCTCAACAGCTACCTCTTCTTTACCGGCACGCCGGACTACTTCGAGGAGGACCTGGCCCGCTTCCGCGCGCTCGCCCCGCGCGACCTCACCGACGCCGCGCTGACGTTCCTCACGGACGCCCGCGTCGCGCTCTCGATCGTGCCGGAGGGCGAGCCGGCCCTCGCCCTCGAGGGCTCCGAGACCGCCGTCCCGCTCTTCTAGCCCGTCCCGCCTCGCCCCCCAGGCGGACCGCGGCGCCCCCGGCCTCCGCCCCGACCA
>JAAXJP010000722.1 GCA_012269805.1 Rubrivirga sp. | reverse complement strand
TCTTAAAGACCAAGGGGATGTAGCTCAGTTGGCTAGAGCGCTTGACTGGCAGTCCCTAAATTATATGTAAGTATCTGATTAACATATAATTGCATAGAGTCTTTCTGCTTTTTGATTGTCATAAAGAATGCCTTTATGAAGACAAAAAAAGAGCTGAGTCCCAAAATCTACAAATCAAAAGACGGCCGGTACCAAATCCATCTGTGGTTTAAAAACAAGCGATACCGTTTTGCCAATGGAAGTGCTATTGGTGAAAACCTGATGCCCAATCTTCTAGAAGAGCCAGAGAGAGGAAACATGGCCTTTCTAATGTGTAGTGCTTTTCAATTAGCGATAGCTAAAGGTTGGAGACCTGTCGACAAGAAGAAAGAGGCTGCTGAGAAAAAGAAACGATTAAGCAGTATCGCTGATGTAGTACTAGAACGAAAGCTTAAGTTCAACTACTCTGATTACTACAGACGTGATCTTATCAGAACTCATGCAAACTGGAACAAGTACTTAAGGAAAGAAGGACTGTCCAACTTACTAATTACGGATCTGACTATTGATGTCATCGCCAAGTTTGTGTATGAGTATGCTCCGTCTCCAGAGAGCATGAAGAATGTTAAGCGAAACATATCAGCCTTGCTAAGGGATGAGTTGGAAACCCACGGCGTTTTCCTGAATTATAAGCGCATTAAACTGCCCAGGACAACCCAACAGCTGCATAAACCCATAAAGGACGTAGGAAAGCTCCTAAACGACATTAAAGCGTTCAATGACAACTTATATCTGTGTGCACTAATGACGTATGCGTTGTTGTTGAGACCGCATCGTGAAATTCGTTGTTTAACCGTAGGTGATTTTAATGAAGACTTCTCATTACTCAGTTTAGATGGCGAGCGTGTAAAGTCTAAGAAGAACCGCATATTACCTGTTCCTTCGTTCGTACAAGAAGAGCTACAACAACGTTTCCAAGAATGTGACGATGCAGTTAACCTATTCTCTAGGAGACGCAGAGCGTACCATCGCGATTACTTCAAAAACAGATGGTCAGATTACAAGCGTCAGACGGATCTTGTAGAAAAGAACCAAACGATTTACAGCTTTAGACATACTGGTGCTATCAGAGTCTTTGAGAAAACAGGCTCACTCCAAAAGCTACAGCAAGTAATGGGACATAGTGATATGAAGGTATCGCTTACCTATTTAAGGGGATTAGAAGTGAAGCAGCTTGATGTGGAAGATTTGCCTAACTTGTAAAAGCTTTGAAAGCAGCGCTCTTATTTTTTCTGGGAATTTGGTAAATTTCCTACGTCAAGCAATAGGATATGAAGAAATCACACGATCCATCAACATGGAATGAAGAAGATTGGAAAAATTACAATAAGCCGAGTCAAGAATGGAACGCCATAGAATGGGCGAATGTTTACAGGTTATATAATGCAACTCAACAGTGGGAATCAGATGAATCTTTGGAATTTGAAGACTTTAAGCTCAAAGTACAGCGTAAAAAAAAATTTGCTGATCTGCACAGAATAAAACCTGGTATGGATAAACCAGATTATAACCCATGGCGAACGGCTGATGACTATGATACACTACAAACGTCAACATGTGAATTCATTAACAACAATGGAAATGTATACACTTTCACCAAACAAGAGGACGATAGTGTGAATTGGTTAGGGGATTTTAATAAATGCGTATTAGACAATCCTGAAGTTTATAAGAAGGCGTACCAGCAATATTGCATGGATACTACTTCAAAATTGGAAAGTCCAATGCACATTGAAGATTTTATGACAGAGATTCATCGATTGGAATTTGATAAGAATAGAAATGCAACGGCACCAACACAATTGAATCTGAAATATTCATCATTGGTGTATTCTAACCCTAGCTTCATTCAGAAGGTAACTCCTCCAGGTGGACCATCAATTGCGAAACATGATAACTTAGGTGAGTTGCTTGGCTGTGAGGCATTGAGCAGACTATGTGTAAACGGGTTTGAGCTAATAAATGGAGGTTTTAAGATTCTGACTTATGGCGCCTATGACCATTTAGCTGACCGAAATACAATTGGCGGATTAACCGTTTAATACGTCGTAAAAGAAAAAATACTCAAGTTCCTTAAGGTTCAAACGACTCTAGATTATGTTACGTGTAAATACATTATTAAAATTTAGCAAGAGTACAGTTTACATAAATAGTTCTGCAACCTTTCAGGAGGTATGTACGAAGATGATTATTGAGGACGTATCGTACTTGCCAATAATTGATGGACCTTCAAAAAATCTGGGTGTATACAGGAGAAAACGAATCTTTCAATGGCTCTATAATAACCCCAATGGTTCAGCAGATTCTTCGGTTTTAAAGGACTTAAGGGAGGCGCCATTAGATGTCGTAGATGAATCAACCGGTCTAGATCGTGTACTTGATTTATTGGAAAGATCTATTTGTTCTGCGGTCTTAGTGAAGATTAATGGGTCATACCCGTATTTAATATCCCCAAGGGTAGTCTCGAAATTCCTGGAAACGTATTCTATCAAGTTCAGGAGAATCGAAGAAATAGAACAAATACTACGTCTTCGTATAGCTAGAAATAAAGTTGATATTCAAGAAATATCCGGCTCAGGTCTGAGAAATGCCTTACCCGAATCCCCCGATCTATTAACATTCTCTCAGTATGCTACAATTTTATCTCAGAAACACAGAGAATTGGGATATAATTTTGATTTGAAGCAAGTGATGAAATTGTTTGAGAGTGCAAATGAATATAGAAATGCAGTTATGCATTTTAGAATCGATGACGGTGTTGTTAATGAAGGAGGCAAATCCCTTGAAAAACTCCTTAAGCTTCTCAGATAAGAATTATCTGAAAGAGGCGAATGAGACTATTGAGAGCGAATTCCAATCTAAAACTCAACATTCATTTGATATTATCGAAACGTTTAGTAAGTTTCGAATGAAACTTAAAAAATTAGACAAATTATGGAATACATGAAATTTAATTTTATTTCCAACTTAAATCAAACTCTTGTAAAGAAGGAGTATGGAGAAGAAATTGATATCTATGATTTTTTCGATACCTCACAAAAAGACGATTTCATTGCTGGTTATTTTAGACAAGTTGATTATGATAATGGAGTGATTAAAATTTGTGGAGAATTAACAGAAGATGAAATAGTTAAACTCTTCAGTGAAGAATCGTATTTAATGGGCAAAGAACCTAATATTTATGATGTTAAGCAAAGATTAGATATGTTGACCGATGAGTGGGATATAGATTGGGAAATTGAAGAATTAACCGATGAGGATGGGGATATTATCTAGTAAATATGTTCAAGTGTAAACGAATTAGATTTAGTTACAGTTCTTTCTTCCTCATTTGATACAGTTATGATGAGAGGGACATATAATTTTTTTGAATTCCAACTTGAATTTGAATCAGATTTAGACTTCAAAAACCATTGGCAAAGCTCTGTTAGTATAGGAGATGATGACTTATAGGAGTTTAAAACCAACAGTCTATTGGTGCACTTTGATGAGAAGGGAGGGGTGTATAATCAAATATCGAGAATTATACTAGAACCGGATTCTGAGAATACGTTCGAATTTAATTTTTATTGTGACGAAAGTGAGCTTGATATAGATTTTGAAGTTGGTTATAAACCAATAGAGAATATATCCTTTTCATAAAAATAAATAGGTTTATCTTTTCTTTAAATCACTTGATAAAAGTTTTTCGAAGTATTGTAAAACACTGTTCCAATTGGGATAAGGATTCCATTGCTCGTTCTCGTAATTCCAACCAAAATGAATGTATGTGCCTTCAAAATTATCCGCGCCATTAGCTGTTCTATCGTCGATTAGGAAATCTCCTTTAAGTAGATTTTTGTGGTGAGAGATAATGATCTTTTTCTTTAAAAGGGGTCCAAAATGTTTCTCAATCCATAGTCTTTTATGAGTCCATGCATCTGGATTTTCCCAAGGTGCTGTTGTTAGAATATAAATTTCGTAGTTAGCTATAGATGTCAACCTTTTAATCGCGTCTATAGCTCCTTGAATAGGCTTCAAATCGCGGAAAATATTTGGAATATGGTCCGGCTCAGCTTTGTAGTTAGGATGATTAGCTAAAGGATGTTCTTTAATAGCACCATGAAAATCTGCTATAACACCATCCATATCTACGTAAACAATTTTTCTTTTCACTTCTTAGTGATATTTTATAATCCCTCATAAATCAAAACCATGGCCAAAGTGTCTAATTCGCAATAACGATAAAGCGCGTCTATTATCTTATTACGATCCGATGAGGGAAGGTCTACACATTGAAGATAGGCATAAGCAACTCTTTTGATTCTTGGGACCATAGGTGCTCTTTATTTTTAGCTTCATCAATTGAATTGCTAGCGTGAACGTATAGGTAGGTAGGCCTATAGATAAACTCGCAATGTTTCATTTTAATGTGATTAGGTTAATTATTCGTTTGGCCACCACGACCATTTTATTCCTTTATCTGAAATTGTAATTGATATTTCATGTGCTTCTTCACCATTTGAACATACATGGCCATTAGTATCGTTGAACCCCAATTCTAATATTCCATAATTATTGTTCTCAGGAAAGCAGTTGTTTCCTAGCAGTTGAGAAAACAACTCGTAAACGCGTGAAGGGAAGCAGTCTCGTGACAATACAATAGGCTTTATATCTTCAGCCGAATTATCACTATCATCCTCCAAAAATTTACGAAGTATCATGTCAGTTTCATCTGTACTATCAGTTCCTAGATAATGCTTTTTAGGAAATAAAAGCTTTCATCTATTAGGCTCTATACTCTCAAAAATCACATTACATAATTCTGGATAATCAAGTTGAAATTATTGATAAGATTGATTAAGACTAGGAGACGTAATGTCAATTATAAAGTTATCCATCTCATTATCGTTAACGGAGATGTATTGCCACTTGATAAGTGAATGCATGAATTAAATTTTACATCATCTCTAAAAAATGATCTAGAATGATCTTGTCCGCCTCAGAGCACTGTTTATTGTTGATTGCGTTAGCTTGAATTTCTGCAACACCGTCTTGTCTCAACTCTATTAAATTATCGGTGTTTTCAAAACCTTTTGCAATTGCAAAAGCGGTTGAAACTTCGGCAGGGAGAACATAAGCTTCAGGCTCGTCATCACCATACAGAGGCGACCAGTATTCAAAGTCCCATTCGAAATCAACAGATTTGAGTTGTTCTAAATAATCATTAGTGAGTTCCATATTCAAACTAATTTAAAGGTTATCGAATTTTAGTTAGCTGTGATTTTTTCTTTTTCCAAACTCCATCACGCTTTTTAAACACATGAAAGCTGGCGTGGCCAACATTGGCAATACTGAAGTCATAATAGAAGATTATCTGATTATCGGTTATGAAGAAAGATAATGAGCTATGAACATTCTCTTTCTTCTTGGCTAGGTGATCGAAACTTTGAATGAAGTTGCGGTTTTCATCAACTTGATAAATCGTTGTGAAGCTTTCTAATCTACTTTTATCTAGTGAGAGACAACTTAAGACGTCATCAGGTAAATTCATAGTTGTTGATTTGGAACAACAATATAATTATTCCGCGCCAAATTTCAAGTTGCATAGGCAGAATTACACTGTGACAAAACCCAATATGGCGGCGCATATCGTCTTAGTTTAAACATTTATGTTTCACCGCCGCCGTTTATTATGACATTCCTGCATAGTGTGCCATAATGAGGGGTCTTCAAGCTATCTTTGTAAGAGATAAGTTTAACCAGACAATCAAAATTGAAAAAAGCTGTAGGGCAACCATAGCAAGGGATACAAACTCTTGACTATATTTGCCCTCCACGATGGGGATGTAGCTCAGTTGGCTAGAGCGCTTGACTG
>JAAXJP010000665.1 GCA_012269805.1 Rubrivirga sp. | reverse complement strand
CGGCATCAGTTCGAGGGCCGTCACGCCGAGCGCCTTCAGGTCGCGGAGCCGCTGGCGGACGCCGTCGAAGGTGCCCGCCTCGGTGAAGGTGCCGACGTGGAGCTCGTAGATCACGAGGTCGCGGAGCACCGGCGGCGCCCAGCCGCCGTCGGTCCACTCGAAGGTCGGATCCACGACCTCGCTCGGCCCGTGGACACCCTCGGGCTGGAACCGCGAGGCGGGGTCGGGGAACGCGTCGCCGCCGTCGAGGCGGTAGCGGTAGTGCGCACCGGGGCCGAGGCCGGCGACGAACGCCTCGTGGTGGCCGCCCTCGCCGACCGACTCGAGACGGACCGGCTCGCGGCCAACGACTTCGAGGTCAACGCGGTCGGCGACGGGGGCCCAGACGCGAAAGCGGACGCCGTCGGGCTCGACGAGAGCGCCGAGGGGGGGAGGAGTATGCACAGAGGGGCAGAAAAAAGGGCGGCTCTAACGAGCGTCCGGCGCCGGGGCCCCCGCTTCACCCGTCTTTGAGAGACGCCCGTAGGTCGCGGTCAGGGTCCGGAGCCAGCGCGAGGGCGCCTCGGCCAGCTGGGCGTCGGTCATCCGCCAGCCCCAGTTGCCGGCGCCCTCGCCGGGCGTGTTCATCCGGGCCTCGGCGCCGAGCCCGAGCACGTCCTGCATCGGGGCCACGGCGAGGTCGGCGACGGAGGCCCACGCCGCCCGGACGGCCGCGCGGTGGACCGGCTCCGTCGAGGCGTCGAGGCCGAGGTAGCGGCCGGCGTAGTCCCGCTCGTCGGGGGGCGCCGCGTCCCACCAGCCGGCCGTCGTGTCGTTGTCGTGCGTGCCCGTGTAGGCGACGAGCCGGCGGCGGTGGCGGTGCGGGAGGTACGGGTTGTCGGGGTCGCCGCCGAAGGCGAACTGGAGCACGGCCATCCCCGGCAGGTCAAACCGGTCCATCAGGTCGCGGACCTCGTCGGTGATGAGCCCGAGGTCCTCGGCCACGATCGGCAGCGGGCGGCCGACCTCGTCGGCGAGGGCCTCGAAGAGGGCGTCGCGCGGGCCCTCGACCCAGCGCCCGTTGACGGCCGTCTCCTCGTCGGCGGGGACGGCCCAGAACGCCTCGAACCCGCGGAAGTGGTCGAGCCGGACGCGGTCGACGAGGGCCAGCGTGCGGCGGAGGCGGCGGCGCCACCAGGCGTAGTCCCGCTCGCGCATCCGGTCCCAGCGGTAGAGCGGGTTGCCCCAGCGCTGGCCCGTCTCCGAGAAGTAGTCCGGCGGGACGCCCGCGACGGCCGTCGGCCGGCCGGCGGCGCCGAGGTCGAAGAGGTCGCGGTCGGCCCAGACGTCGGCGCTGTCGAGGGCGACGTAGATGGGGAGGTCGCCGAGGATCTCGACGCCGGCCGCCTGGCACTGCGCGCGGACCGCGGCCCACTGGCGGTCGAGCACGAACTGCACGAACCGGGCGCGGTCGACGGCCCGGGCGTGCTCCCGCCGCGCGTCGGCGAGCGCGTCGGGGTCCCGGCGGGCGAGAGGGGCGGGCCAGTCAGCCCAGGCCGCGTCGTCGTGGGCGTCCTTGAGCGCGACGAACAGGGCGTAGTCGTCGAGCCACGCCGCCTCGCGCGCGGCGAACGCCTCGAACGCCGGGCGGAGCGGGTGCGCGGCGTCGGCGCGGAACCGGTCGAAGGCCGCCGTCAGCAGGGCGCCCTTGAGCGCACCGACGGCCGCGAAGTCGACCCGGTCCTCGGGGAAGGCGGGCGCGCCGTCGAGGTCGCCCGCCGTGAGGAGCCCGTCCGCGCGGTGGGTTGCGGGGAGTACGTGGAGGGGTTTGAGGTCTAACGGCTACGGTCTCGCTTACGGCGAGTCGCCCAGCCCGGGCGGGACGAGGGGGAGCACCTGCCAGACGCGCTGGCCCGCCTCGGCGAGAAACCGAACGAACCGCTCGGCGCCGTCGCCGAAGTCGCCGCCCCCGTAGCGCGATGGCAGGGAGGTGACGTGGAGGAGGAGGCCGCTCGACCGGGTGGCGGGGGCAGCAGACACGGGCAAGTGGACTGGGCGCCCAGGCGGGCGATGGGGCGAGAGAAAACCGGACGGGGCTCGGAACGACGCCTCAAATCCGACGGCTGCCGTGTACACCGCGCCCTGTCGGGAGGTCCCCGACTTCTCCCACCTCGGCCCGTCGGCCTCCCCCGCCTCGGCGCCGCGGCGGGGTCGCCCCTCGTTCTGCCGTGCCCGAACCGGCCTGCCATTCAGCCGTGGACGACGGTGGGCCCTAACCATCGGTTTGGGCGTCGTTAGCGCCTCCGCGATCTACTGGTCGCACAGGTGACCTGCCCCGGCTTTTCCGGACGCCCGGTGCTCGTCGTCGCGGAGCTCGCGCTTCCAGCGGCGGACGAGGTTGGCGCTGATGCCGAGATCGCGGGCGGTCTGCGAGACGTCGCCGGCGCGCTCGGCGGCGCGGACGGCTTCGACCTTGTACACGCGGGAAAAGTGGCGGCGGGATCGGGTAGGCATGGCAGGTCCCAGTTTGGGAGAGGGTGCTCTTGACTGGGTGTCCGGCCTACCCGGGACAGGTCAGCCTTCCTGACAGCGGGAGGGTCGTTATTTTCTTTTGGAGGCGGATCCAGCCCCACGGGCCCTCCGATCTGCGACAGGCACGCGGGCACCCAGGACGGAGCGGGTCCTCCCTCATGCAGGCGCCTTTGGGAGCGATCTGGCTTACGAGCGCCCCAGCACCTCGACTACAACGTCGGGCGCGTCTGCGAACACCCCGTCGACGCCGGCCGTCAGCAGGGCGCGGACCTCGGCCCGGACGTCCCCGCCCGCCTCGGGAGCCCCGTCGGCAGACCGAAGAGACGGCGGGAGGAAAGCGTTCTCGGGGCGGACGGTCCAGACGTGGACGTCGAGGCCCGCCGCGTGGGCGTCGGCCACGAGCGCCGACGGCGCCAGCGTCTCGGGGTCGAGGACAAAGGACTTCGCCACCCCGACCGCGTCGACGTAGGTGGCGACGGTGGCGAGGCCGTCGGGCGCCATCATCGCGTCGTACGCGAGCTCCGGCCGGTCCGCGGGCGCGCCGCCCGGGTACGCCAGCTGCACGAGCCGGAGCCGCGTGAGCCCCCGCAGCAGTTCCAGCCCGCCGACCTCGAACGACTGGATCCACACGGGGTCGCTGGGCGCGTCGAGCCCGGCCGTGTGGAGCGCCTCGACGAGCGGGACCTCGAGCGGCAGCCCGATCCGCCGGAAGTACGTCGGGTGCTTCGTCTCGGGGTAGAGGCCGACGGGCCGGCCGCGCGCGGCGCCGAGCGAGTCGGCGAGGGCGATCACCTCGTCGAACGTCGGAATCTCGAACCGGCCGTCGAAGGCCGCGCTCCCGGGGCGGAGCTCCGGCAGCCGCTCGACGGCCCGGAGCGTTTTGAGCTCGGCGAGGGTAAAGTCCTCCGTGAACCACCCCGTGACCTCCTCCCCGTCGATGCTCTTCGTCGTCCGTCGGTCGGCGAAGGCAGGGCGCCGGGCCACGTCGGTCGTCCCCGAAATCTCGTTCTCGTGCCGGGCCACGAGGACGCCGTCGCGCGTCATGACGAGGTCCGGCTCGATGACGTCCGCGCCCATTTCGACCGCGAGCGTGTAGGCCTCGAGCGTGTGCTCCGGCCGGTACGCGCTGGCGCCGCGGTGGGCGATGACGAGCACGGAGTCGGCGGCCATGGCGGCGAGGAGGACGAGGGCGAGCGGCATGGGACGGCGGGCAGACCGCGCAAGATGCCTCCGCTCTCCCCCGCCGCGGAGAACCGGACCGTGACCGCCTCCGCCTCGGCGCCGAGGCGGAGGGGACCGCGGCAAAACAGAACCGCCCGCCGCGGGCGGAGCCGGGGCGGGCGGGTGGCGAACCGACGCGCGTGGCTAGAAGTCCTCGCCGCCGAAGTCGCCGCCGCCGCCACCGTCGCCGCGCTCGCCGTCGCCGCGGCGGCCGCGCTCCTCGTCCTGGCCGCCGATGCGGTACGAGAACGTGACGCCGATCTGTTGGGCGCCCCAGTCGCGCTCGAACTCCTGGTAGAGCGTCGGCTGGTCGAGCGTGTAGGCGAACCCGGCCATCCCGAGCGGGTCGCGGAGCTGGACCGTCAGGCTCGCCCGCTCGTCGAAGAGCCGCTGGCGGAGCGCGACGTCGACCCACGAGCGGGCGCCCACACGGCCCTGCTCGGTGTCGAGCGGGGCGCTGTAGCGCGCCGTCGCCTGGATGTCGAGCGGGCCGAGGCCGAGCCGGTCGCCGAGCCGGTAGGCCGCGTTGAGCCGGCCGCCCCAGCCGAACGCGTCGTTCGAGATGTCGCTCTGGGCGTCGCCGGCCGTCTCCGTCCCGGCCGTCTGGACGCGGAAGCCCTCGAGGCTGAGATAGCCGCTCAGCCCGCCGACGTCCTCGAACGATGAGATCGCCTCCACGCCGTAGGCGTCCGACGTGTCGAGGTTGCGCGACGAGCGGACCGTCACGCCGTCCTCGCGGACCGTCGAGAACCGCCGGATGACGTCGGTCGTGTGGCGGAAGTAGGGCGTCAGCGAGAACGAGCCCCACGGGACGAACTGCGTCACGCCGACCTCGAAGGCGTCGACGTACTCGGGCCGGAGCTCCGGGTTGCCCTGGCGGACGTTGAGCGGGTCGTCGAACGACGGGAACGGGTTGAGGTCCCAGCCCCGCGGCCGGTTGACGCGGCGGCTGTAGCTGGCCTTGAACGTCGTCGCGTCCGTCGGCGAAAGCGAGAGGAACGCGCTCGGGAAGACGCTCGCGTAGTCGACCTCGAACGTCTCGTCGGTCGTGAGGAGCTCGAACGTCCGCTGCGCGGTCTCGAAGCGGGCGCCGAGTTGGAGCCCGAGGGGGCCCCACTCGCGGGCGCCCTGGACGTAGAGGGCGTGGACGATCTCCTGGTAGTCGAAGTCGTTGTTCACGCCCACGTCCGGGACGAAGGTGCCGTCGACGAGCGACTCAGAAAAGAGGCTGGTCGACTCGCGCTCGAGCTCGCCCTTGTACCCGGCGTCGAGGCGGAAGCCGGCGAGCGGGCGGGTGTAGTCGACGGCGAGCGACGCCTCCTGCTCCCGTTCGTCCTCGTCGACCCGCTGGGGCTGGTCGAGCTCGCCGGAGCCGCTGAGGAGCGTCTCGTCGTAGGTCTGGATCTCGCCCTCGTCGGAGAGCTCGCCGCGGCCCTCGATCACCAGTTCATGGCGCTCGCCGAACGAATGCCGGAGCCCGAGGCGGACGTCCGAGGAGAGGCCCTCGTCGTCCTCGCGGGCGAGGCGCTCGTACTCGAAGAGGGGGTCGCCGGCGGCGCTGCTCCACAACGCCGTATTGAGCTCCGTCTCGCCCCCACCCCGCGTCCCGACCTGGACCTGGGACGTGATCGTCGTGGCGCGCGTGAGGCGGTAGTCGGCCGAGAGGTTGAGGAGGTGCGACGTCCGCGTCCGATCCTCGGCCTCGTCCTGGAGGAGCGTGGTCTGGTCGGTGCTGTAGCGGTTGATCCGGAAGCTCGTCCCGTTGCCCGCGCGGACGTCGTTGCGGAAGCCGTAGGTGGCGGCGAGCGACCACGGGCCGCGGCCGTAGGTCACGGCCGCCGTCGCGTCGTAGCCGCCCTGCGTGTCGGTGCCGGCCGTGAGCGTCCCGCCGAGGCCGGGGTCGGCGTCCTCCTTCAGCACGATGTTGATGATCCCGCCGACGCCGTCGGGCTCGAACGCGGCCGACGGGTTCGGGATGACCTCGACGCGCTCGACGGCGCCCGCCGGGAGGCTCTGGAGGTAGGACGCCAGGAACTCGCCGGAGACGGGCGCCGGCCGGCCATTGACGAACACGGCCACGTTGCCGGCCCCCCGCAGCGACACGTTCCCGTCGATGTCCACGTCCACCGAGGGGAGGGTCGAGAGGACGTCCGTGGCGGTCCCGCCCTCGGCGATCGGGTCGTCGGCCGTGTCGTAGAC
>JAAXJP010000234.1 GCA_012269805.1 Rubrivirga sp. | reverse complement strand
GCCGGCGCCGAGGCCGGCGCGGCGCACCAGGCGATCCGCCAGGTGTGGGCGTTCACGGCGCTCTTCCTCGACGCCTTCGCCGTGACGGGCCAGAGCTTGGTGGCCGGGTTCGTGGGCGGCGGCGTGCTCGTGGCGGCGCGCCGGGCGGCGCGCGTCGTGCTCGGGTGGAGCGCGGGCGTCGGCCTCGCCCTCGCGCTCGCGCTGTGGCTGGCGACGCCGCTCGTCGAGGCGCTCCTCGTGCCCGAGTCGGCCCGGGCCGTGTTCCGGGCGGCCTGGCTGGCGTCGCTCGTGTTCCTCCCGCTCAACGGGCTCACGTTCGGGACCGACGGCGTCCACTGGGGCACGGGGGACTTCCGGTACCTCGCCGTCGCCGTCGCCGCGGCGACGGGGCTCGGTGCCGCAGGGCTCGCGTTCGTCGATCCCAGCGCGCCGGGTGCGCTGGCCCTCATCTGGTGGATCACGGGCGGGTGGATCGTGGTGCGCGCCCTGTTCGGCCTCGTGCGGATCTGGCCGGGCATCGGCCGCGCGCCCCTCGCCGGCTAGAGCGGCCCGCCCCGCTCCACTCCGCCCGCCTCGGCGTCGAGGCGGACCCGGCCGCGCCCGTCGCCCGTATTCCTGCGCGGAGGGGCACACCCGTGCGGCGTGTCCCTCCGTTGGTTTCCGACCGCTGACGGTACTCCCACACGGCCATGTCCGACAACGTCCTCCGAACCTCCGACGGCGAGCCCATCGACCTCGACGCCGTCGACTACCACGAGATCGCGCGGCGCGGCGACGCCGACGTGCTCGAGGCCTTCCTCCAGGCCGGCATCGACCCCGAGCGCCGCGACGAGACGGGCCACACGCTCCTCATGATCGCGGCCTACGCCGACCAGGAGCCGACGACGGCGGTCCTCTTGAAACGCGGTGCCGACCCCGACGGGACCGACGGCCAGGGCAACACGCCGCTCATGGCCATGGCCTTCAAAGGCTACGTCGAGCGCGCGCGGCAGCTCCTCGATGCGGGCGCGCAGCCCAACCGGAAGGGGCCCGGTGGCGCGACGGCGCTCCACTACGCGGCCCGGTTCGGCCAACTCGACATCGCCGCGCTCCTCGTCGCCCGCGGGGCCGACACCGAGGCGACCGACGACGAGGGCCGGACGCCGGCCGACCTTGCCCGCGAGAACGGCCACAGTTTTTTGGCGGGCCGCCTAAGCTGAGCCCGTCCGCCGCGGCGTCGAGGCGGGGTCAGCCGGTCTCGACGGGTGCGTCGGCGGGGGGCGCCTCGACGGGGAGCTCTGGCCCGGACGACCTCGGCTCCTTCTCGACGATCTCGTAGAGGTCGAGCCGGCGGTCGGCGAAGGGGCGGACGGTCCCGGCGATCCGGTTGCGGCGCGTCAGCTCGAGGTCGAGGTCCGCGACGACGAGCGCCTCGATGTTCGGCTCGCACTCGGCGGCCACGCCGTCACGCGCGAACGGGAAGTCGGACGGCGTGAAGACGCCGCTCTGGGCGTAGTTCACGTCCATGTTGTCGACGTCCGGGATGAGGCCCGTCACGCCGGCCGTGACCACGTACATCTGGTTCTCGATGGCCCGGGCCTGCGCGCACAGCCGGACGCGGAGGTAGCCCTGCCGGTTGTCGGTGCAGAACGGGACGAACAGGATCTGGGCGCCCCGCTGCGCCGCGATCCGCGCGACCTCGGGGAACTCGACGTCGTAGCAGATCGAGATCGCCACGCGGCCCCGGTCGGTGTCGAACACGCGGACGGCGTCGCCGGGCCGGACGCCCCACCAGCGGGCCTCGCTCGGCGTGATGTGGAGCTTCTTCTGCGCCTCGATCGAGCCGTCGCGCCGGAAGAGGTACGCCACGTTGTAGATCCCGTCGTCCTCCTCGACGTAGGTGCTCCCGCCCACGATGTTGACGTTGTAGCGCACGGCGAGGTCGTGGAACAGGTCGAGGTAGTCGGGCGCGAGCGCGGCCAGCTGGCGGACGGCCTTCCCGCGCCGGGCTGGCGGCAGGAACGACAGGAGCTGGAGCGTAAAGATCTCCGGGAAGAGGACGAAGTCGGCCCGGTAGCCGCCGGCGGCGTCGACGAAGAACGTGACCTGCCCCGCGAACTCGTCGAACGAGGCGATCGGCCGGACGGGGTACTGGACGGCGCAGACGCGGACCGGGAACGTGCTCCGCGTCCGCTCGGCGGGGTCCGGGTGGTGGTGGAGGTTGACCCACTCCATGATGACGCCGTAGCCGAGGCTCTCCTCGTCGTCGGGGAGGTAGCCCTGGACGACGCGCTTGATGGCGAACCCGTTGGCCAGCTGGAAGCTGAGGACCGGCTCGACGAGCTCGCGCGCGACGACGGCCTCGACGTACTCCTGCGCCGTCATCTCGTCGGCGACCTTGTGGTAGCCCGGGAGGCGCCCGCCGATCACGATCCGCCGGAGGTTGAGGCGCCGGCAGATCGCCTTCCGCTCCTCGTAGAGCCGCCGGCCGATCCGCATCCCCTGGAAGGCGGGGTCGACGGCCACCTCGATGCCGTAGAGCGAGTCGCCGTCGGGGTCGTGGCTGCCGGCGAGGTCCTCGCGGACGACGTCGTCGTAGACGTGGCTCGGCCCGTACTCGTCGACGTCGACTTGGAGGCTGAGGGCCGTCGCGACGAGCCGCCCGTCGATCTCGACGCCGATCTGGCCCTCGGGGAACCGCCGCGTAAGGTCATCGAGCTCGGCCTCGGACCACGTCTCCATGCCGGGGAAGCACAGGCCGTGGAGGCGGACGATGGCCTCGTGGTCGGCCGGCGTGAGCGGGCGGACGCGGAGCTGGGTCTGGAAGTCGTCGAGGTCGATCTCGGGCACGGGGGCGGAGGCAGAGCCCCACTTGACCCGCCGCCGCCCGCGGGGGCTCCCTCCGCCGCGGCGCCGAGGCGGGGGCACCGAGGCGCGCTAGGCCAGGTTGTGGAAGACGCGCTGGACGTCCTCGTCGCCCTCGATCTTCGCCACCAGCTCGAGCACGGCGTCGGCCTGCTCGTCGGGGAGCTCGGTCGCGGTCGACGGGACGTACTCGACCTCGGCCGCGATCGGCTCGATCCCGCGGGCCTCGAGCGCCCGCTGCATCGTGCCGAAGTCGGAGAACGCGCAGCGCGCGAGGAGCGCGTCGCGGCCGTCCTCGGTCGTCGTCTCGGTCAGCTCCTCGAGCCCCTCGTCGATCATCTCCAGCTCGAGCTCGTCGCGGTCGCCGACCGTGTCCGGGTCGAGCGTGAACGCGCCCATCTTCGTGAACTGGAACGCGACCGACCCCGACGTGCCCAGGTTGCCGCCGCCGCGCGAGAAGAGCGCCCGGAGGTTGGCGACGGTCCGGTTCACGTTGTCCGTCGCGGCCTCGACCAGGAGCGGGACGCCGTGCGGCCCGTAGCCCTCGTAGAGGACCTCGTCGTAGCTCGCGGTGTCCTTGCCGAGCGCCCGCTTGATGGCCGCGTCCACCTTGTCCTTGGGCATGTTGACGCCCTTGGCGTTCTGGACGGCCCGGCGGAGCTGGGGGTTGAGGTCGGGGTCCGGGCCTCCGGCCTTGACGGCGATGACGATGTCCTTCCCGATGCGGGTGAACTGCTTCGCCATCCGGTCGTAGCGCGCGAACATCGTGTGCTTGCGCTTCTCGAACATGCGGCCCATGCGTGCGGGGGCGTGGTGAGGCGCGGAAGCTAGCGGCCCGCCCGTGGAGCGCCCGCGAATCGGGACGGTGGGCCGCGCCCTCCGCCGAGGCGGGCGGCGTGGCGCGCTTAGCGCCGGACCATCGTCCCGCCGGCCGCGCCCGCCTCGGTCGTCACGCGGAAGAGGTAGACGCCGGGCGCCAGCGACGACGCGTCGAACGACAGCCGGTGCGCGCCGGCCGCGAGCCGCCCGTCAAACGGGACCGCCACGCGCCGACCGAGCACGTCGAACACCTCGACGGTCACGGCGCCCGCGCGGGGCAGCGCCAGGCGGAACGCCGTCGGGCCGTCGAACGGGTTCGGCGTCGGCGCGGCCACCTCGGCCCTGCCCGTCGGGGCGTCCGAGGCGGTCGTGGTGCGGGCCGGGACAAAGTCGGCGACGAGCGGGAGGTGGTCGGAGGCCACGCTCGTGTCGGTCACCCGGAGGCCGGCCGCGGCGAGCGCCTCGGCCGAGAGGTCCGGCGTGAAGAGGACGAACGCGTTGTCGAGGTCGAGTGCGCTGTCGGTGTAGACGACAAAGTCGAGCCGGCCGGCGGGGAAGTCGCTGCGGGCGTTGTACCACGTGAACGACGCCGGCGCCCCGAGGTGGAGCGGGAGCGCGTCGGTGAGGTCGGTCCCGTCGAGGTCCGGCGCGAAGTCCGGCCCGTAGGTCGCGTTGTCGACGAGGTCGCCCGTCAGCATCGTCTGGAGCGGGCGGTCGGTCCCGACCATGTTGAAGTCGCCGACGAGGAGGACGGGCGTGTCCGCATCGACGCCGACGACGGCCCCCTCGCCGACCTCGCGGACAAACCGCATAAAGCGGTCGGTCTCGTCCCGCCGGCCGCCCTCGTTCCGGCAACACGGCGTGTGCGCGTTGATGAGGAGGAGGTCGCGCGACCACCCGCCCGGTGTCTCGACCACGAACGCGCTGTTGCCGCCGAGGTCGCGCTCCAGCGTGACCGGCCAGCGGCTGACGAGGAGGTTGTCGGATCCGGCGTCGCCGCTGTGCCACGTCCCACCGAGGGCCTCGGCCACGAGCGCCGCCGCCTCGGCGCCGGAGTGGTCGTAGATCTCCTGGAACGCGAGGATGTCGGGGTCGAGGGCCTCCACGATGCGCAGGAAGGCGGCTCGTGGGGCGCCCCCGAAGACGTTGTCGCGGAGCACGTTGTAGCTGAGGACCCGGACCGCGCCGTCGGGCCGGTCGAGCGTCGGGCCGTCGTAGGCTGGGAGCGCCGTCGACCGGTCGAGCGCGTACGCGACGCCGCCCTCGGCCTGCGGCAGCCGCTCACCGCCAGGGGTCGCCAGCGCCACGAGAACCGTGTCGCCGGGGAACACGGGCGCCCCGCCGACCTCCGCGTCCAGGGCGATCTCGACCTCGAACTCCGACGCCGCGTGCGTCGGCGCCCACCAGAGGCCGAGGTCGGCGTGGTCGACCGATATCTGGCGACCGTCGGCGACCACCGTCCCCGAGCGAGCGCCGAAGGCGAACGCGACGTCGGCGCCCATGCCCGAGACGGCCCGGCCGGTCGACGCGTCGGCGTCGGTGTCGAGGTAGAGGACGAGGTCGTTGTCCTCCTGGAGCGACAGGACGTCGTCGAACGTGACCCGGAGGCGCAGCGCGCGCTCGTCGTTCGTGACCGAGAGCGCGCGGAGGTCGACCGCCGGCGCGGGTTGGTCGGCGGGGTCGAGGGCCAGCGGCTCGACGCCGTCCCAGTCCTCGAACCGGCCGTCCTGGACGATCCGCGCGGCGACCGAGGCGGCCTCGGCGGGACCGTCGGCCCGGCCGGGGCCGGCGAGGTCCTGGGCAGCGGCGGGGCGGCACAGGGCCGCGACGGCGCAGAGCGTCGCGAGGCGGAGCGGGACGGAGGGCAACGGTCGGGGGACGGTCCGGACGGGGATGGAAGCTAGACCGATGTGTGCGGACGGTGTCCGGCCGCTCTGGTCGGCGAAGCCTCTCCGTACGCCTCGGCTAAAAATGGGCGTTGGCGAACGGCAGCAGCCGCTTCCAGCCCCGGTTGTTGCCGGCCCAGTTGAGCAGCCCGATCTGCACGCCGTGAAGCGACCCGGCGACGTTGACGATCCCGATGCTCAGCCCGCGCATCTCGCCACGGACGTTCGAGTACGGGCTGATGGCGACGCCGCGCAGCACGCCGTCGTGCGGCACCTGGACCGTCGCGCCAGCCACGAGGAGGCCGCGGCCGTCGGCCGTGCCAGCGCCCAGCCCGCCGATCGCCACGCCGCGGAGCGCCGACGCGCCCGCGCCGAGGCCGCCCACGAG
>JAAXJP010000414.1 GCA_012269805.1 Rubrivirga sp. | reverse complement strand
GTCGACCACGTCGTGCCGATCCGGGCCTCGGGCGTCATCTCGAGGTAGAGGCTGCCGATGGGCGCCTCGTCGGAGCGGGCCTCATTGAGCCGCCCGAGGTGGTCGGCCGAGAGGAAGTGGAAGCCGGGGGCCGTCGTGCGGCGGCGGAGCTCCTTGAGCAGGGCGGCGCGGGCGTCGGGGGCGAGGGTCGACATCGTAGGGGGCGGGAGAAAAGGGAGAGGATCGGAGGGCGGCGAGCGGACGGGTCGGGCCGTGCGGGCCTCCCCGCACCCCTGCGTTCCTGGACCGCGTGCCCTTCGGGTTAGGCGTCGGGCAGCGGGTCGCCGGTGTACGAGTCGACCGCCGGGTCGTCGTCGTGGTCGTCGTCGGTGGAGCCGAGGCGGGCGAGGAGCCCCTCGCGGGCGAGGCCGAGGTAGGCCGCCGTGTCCTTGAGCGAGGCGTCGAGGATCTGGGCCGTCTCGGGCAGCGTGACGTCGAACTCGTCGTGGAGCACGGTCGCCTGGCGGACCTCGGCGCGGAACGACGCGTCGCCGAGCGCCTCGCGGTCCTCGTCGGAGAGGTCGGCCTCGTCGACCGGCCGCTTCCGGCTGCCGATCTCGGGGTCCGCGGGCTCCTCGCCGACGATGACCTCCTCGTACGTGTCGACGTCGAACGGCTGGCGGAACTCGTAGAACTGCTCGCCGACGGCGTCCTGGTCCTCGTTGGTCGGGAGCTCCTCGTCGAACGAGATGGCCTTCCGCTGGGCATAGCGGTTCTCGCGTTGCGCGAACCGGGCGAGCGACCGCGTCTGGAGGCCGAGGAGCCACGCGCGGAACCCCATCCGGTCGCCGTCGAACCGGTTCCGAAGATCCCAGGCCCGCAGGAGCGTCTCGCCGACGAGCTCGTCGGGCGTGAGGTCGACGGCCGACGCCCCGTCGACGGGCTCGTCGGTCACGACGTCGCGCTCGACCTCGAGCTGGCGCCGGGCGGCGCTGCGGAGGTCGTCGGTGTAGGGGGCGAGGGCCTCTTCGAAGGCGTCGCGGTCGCCGTCGAGGGCGCGGCGCCAGGACTCGGCGGCCGGGCGGTCGGAGGTCATGAGACGGAGGGGGGATCAGAGAAGGGCAGGCGGGCAGAGACGCCCGGTCGGTGTCAACCGGGACGGGGCACGGCAGGATCCGACCGCCCGTCGAGATCCCTCCAGCGCCGCCCGGTGGCTCCGGTTTCCTGACCCGTTCCGCCCACCTCGGCGCCGAGGCGAGCCTACTCGGCGAGGGTGACGACGATGGGGAAGTGGTCGCTCACCTCCCGCGGGTCGTGCGCGTGGACGTACCGGACGTCGACGACGCGCCGGTACAGCGCCGGCGACAGGAGCACGTGGTCGATGGCCGAGAACTCGCCCTCGTCGAACGCGCCGTCGGCGTCGCGGTCGTAGAACGACGTGAACCGCTCGGCCTGCGGGACGTCGCCGAGCACGTTGACGAGGTCGTCGTCCGGCCCCGGGCCTGCTCGCTTGACCGTGGCCATGACGTCGGTGATGGGGACGGACCCGCGGCGGTCGAGCGCGGCCTCGTCGAAGTCGTTGAAGTCGCCGAGGGCGATGACCTGCCGGCCGGCGGCGACCTCGGCGGCGACGAGCTGGCGGATCACCTCGGCCTGCGCGTTCCGGCGGTCGCGGCGCTCCACGTCGTCCGGCCGCGCGAGAAAGTGAACGCCGATGACGGTCACGGGCGTCCCGTCCGGCATCGTCACGCGGGCCCAGAGGTTTTTCGACACGCCGTAGCGCTGGTCGCTCACGCCGACCGGGACGCGCTCGTCGGTCCGCCCGGCGGCCTCGACGGGCAGCCGCGACAGGAGGCCGACGTCCTGACCGGTGAACGAGTCGCGCCCGTCGACGAGGACGGCCTCGTAGCCGAGGTCCGCGAGGGACTCGTCGACCAGCATCTGGAGCGTGGCGAGGTCCTCGGTCTCGGGCATCAGCACGAGGTCGGCGTCGAGGCTCCGGACGACGGCGGCGACGGCGTCGCGGTGGGCGCGCGCGGCGGTCGGGTCGCCTTTCCAGGGGAACGTGGCCTCGCCCTCGTCGCCGGCGCCGTCGAACAGGAACTCGCCGTTGAACGTCGCCACCCGGACGCCGGCGGGCGACCAGACGGGCGCCGGCTCGACCTCGAAGGCCGGCGCCGCGGGGCCCGCCGGTGCGGGCGGACCGGCGCACGCGCCGAGGGCCGAGAGGAAGACGACGAGGAGGAACGGGCGAGTCATCGGGGCGGATCGAGCAACGAAAAGGGGCGTGCCGGACCGGCACGCCCCTCAAGATCGGGCGGGCGGATCGCTTAGAGCGCCAGCCCGGCGGCGGAGACGGCGGCCGGGAGCGGCGCCGCGACGCCGGAGTAGAACCGGAACCGCCGGGGGTCGACGCGGAAACCGGTCGGGTTGATGGGCACGTGGCCGTTCGACCAGTTCGGGGCCCGGCCGCCGACCATCGACCGCTCGCTGTAGAAGTGACGCGTCTTGCGCGAGAACGGCCGCGTCGAGGCCGGCGCGTGGTAGACCGCGTGGGCCACCTCGAGCGCCTGCACAAAGGCCGGCGAGTCGGCCGACGGCGCGAGCGACGTGTAGAGCCGCCGCTTCGGGTTGCCCGGGTTGAACGCGGAGAACTGGTACGGATCCAGCACGACGCCCTCGTAGGTGTGCTGGCCGCGGTAGCCCGTCTCGACGCGGTTGCGGATGACCCAGGCCACGAGCTCCTGCTCGTCGGCCCGCTTCGTTTCGGAGTAGATGCAGCGGGCGAGCCACAGCACGTCGTCGCTTACGGCGTCGAGCGAGAACGCGGGGGGCGTGTCCAAGTCCGACACCAGCGACACGGGCACCTCGTCGCCCGAGAGGTCCGTCGTGGAATGGATCGTGACGAAGAGCCCGAGCAGGGGGAGCATCCCGGCGAGGGCGATGGAGAGCGCGGTGGCGATCCCTTTTGCGAAGGTGCTCATGCGGTTCCGGTGGGTGAGCCTAGGAGGACGACCGGCATCATGCGAGAATCCTGCCGGGTCGGTGAAGGCGTAGCGGAGGCGCGATGGCGGTGTTGCAGAGGGGGAGGGGAACGGCGCGGGGTGCGCCCGTTTGCGTTTCAATCCCCGTGCCCACACGCTCTTTTCACGCGTCGGGGCCTTCTCGTGGCGATTGACTGCGGGTCGCTCGGACCCCACTGTCCACTGGGCTGTTCCGCTTGCCCGCCGTCGTGGACAGAACTTCGTCGTCTCGTGTGGACGCCCCCACCCCCGATGCCCCGTCCGCTCCGCCTCCTGGCCGACGCCAACATCCCGCACGTGGAGGCCGCGTTCGGGAGGTTCGGGCCCGTCCGCACCCTTCCCGGCCGCGAGATCACCCGCGACGCGCTCGCCGACGTCGACGGGCTCCTGGTCCGCAGCGTCACGCCCGTCGACGCGGGGCTCCTCGACGGGACGCCCGTCCGGTTCGTGGGCACCGCGACGGCTGGAGTCGACCACGTAGACGTGGCCGCGCTGGAGGCGCGGGGCGTCGCGTTCGCCTCGGCGCCCGGCTCGAACGCGGCCTCTGTAGCCGACTACGTGATCGCCGCACTCCTCGCTGTCGCTGCAGATCGGGGAGAGGCGCTCGACGGCAAAACGCTCGGCGTCGTCGGCGTGGGCGAGGTCGGAGGGCGGCTCGTGCCGCGCGCCCGTGCCCTCGGCCTCCGAGTGCTCGCCTGCGACCCGCCCCGCGCGACGGCCGGGCTCGCCGACCACGAGTACCACGACCTCGACGCCGTGCTCGCCGAGGCCGACGTGGTCACGCTCCACACGCCGCTCACCCGGCCGAGCGAGAGCCCGTGGCCGACGCTCAGCCTGCTCGACGTGGACGCCGTGGGCCGGATGAAGCCGGACGCGTGGCTCGTCAACGCGGCCCGCGGGCGCGTCATCACCGCCGAGGCCGCCCGGGCGCTCGCCGCCAGCCGGCCGGTCGTGCTCGACGTGTGGCCGAATGAGCCCGAGCCAGACCCCGCCCTCGTCGGGGCCGTCGCGCTCGCTACGCCCCACGTCGCCGGCTACGCGGCCGACGCCAAGACGCGCGGGACGGCCATGATCGCTGCTGCGTTGGCGGCGTGGGCCGGCGGCGAGCCGTGGCCCCCCCCTGCGCCCGTCCCGATCGCGCTTGAGGCACCCAGCCTTCCCACCACGACGCCCGTCGACCGGACGCGCTGGCTCGACGCGCTCGCGCGTCAGGCCTACGACGTGCGGGCTGACGACGCCCGCTTCCGCGCCGCACTGGCGGGGACGACGGGTGAGACGCGGGCCGCCGCGTTCGCGACGCTCCGCAGGGACTACCCGCTCCGCCGTGAGATGGATCGGTTCGTCGTTCGTGGCGCCGTGCCCGAAGCGCTCGGAGAGGCCGTTGCCGCCGGCCTCGGCGTGACGGTGGAGTGACCCGGCGGCGGTTCGCTAGAGCGGGAGGTTGCCGTGTTTCTTCTTCGGCAGCGTCTGGACCTTGTGCTCCAGCATGCCGAGGGTCCGGATCAACCGCTCGCGGGTCTCCGACGGCCGGACCACGTCGTCGACGTAGCCGCGTTCGGCGGCGACGTACGGGTTGGCGAACCGCTGGCGGTACTGCTCGGTGAACGCCTCCTCGGCCGCCGCGGGGTCGCTAGAGGCCGCGATCTCGCGCTTGCGGATGATCTCGACGGCCCCCTTCGGGCCCATCACCGCGATCTCGGCCGTCGGCCACGCGAGGTTGAGGTCGGCGCGGATGTGCTTCGAGTTCATCACGTCGTAGGCCCCCCCGTAGGCCTTCCGCGTGATGACCGTCATCTTGGGGACGGTCGCCTCGCAGAACGCGTAGAGCAGCTTGGCCCCGTGACGGATGATCCCGTTCCACTCCTGGTCGGTGCCGGGGAGGAAGCCGGGGACGTCCTCGAACACGACGAGCGGGATGTTGAACGCGTCGCAGAACCGGACGAACCGCGCGCCCTTCACGCTCGCGTCGATGTCGAGCACGCCCGCCAGCACGGCCGGCTGGTTGGCCACGACGCCCACCGACCGGCCGCCGAGGCGGGCGAACCCGACCACGATGTTCTCGGCAAAGTCGGGGTGGATCTCGAAAAAGGCGCCGTCGTCGACGATCCGCGAGATGACCTCGTGGATGTCGTACGGCTTGTTCGGGTTCTGCGGGACGAGCTCGTCGAGCGCGGCGTCGGCCCGGTCGACGGGGTCGGAGGTCGCGACCCGGGGCGCGGGGTCCTCGCAGTTCGAGGGGAGGTAGCCGAGCAGCTCACGGATGCCGAGAAGGAGGGCGCCCTCGTTGGGGAACGCGCGGTGGCAGACGCCCGACTTCGACGCGTGCGTGTCGGCCCCGCCGAGTTCCTCCTGCGTGACCTCCTCGTTGGTGACCGTCTTCACGACGTTCGGCCCGGTCACGAACATGTAGCTCGTCCCGCGCGCCATGAACGTGAAGTCGGTGATGGCCGGGCTGTAGACGGCGCCGCCCGCGCACGGCCCGAGGACGGCCGAGATCTGCGGCACGACGCCCGACGCGAGCGTGTTCTGCAGAAAGATGTCGGCGTAGCCGCCGAGCGCCGCGACGCCCTCCTGAATGCGCGCCCCGCCCGAGTCGTTGAGGCCGATGACGGGCATCCCGTTCTCGAGCGCGAGCTCCATCAGCCGGACGATCTTCTCGGCATGGGCCAGGCCCAGCGACCCGCCGAACACGGTGAAGTCCTGCGAGAAGACCGCGACGGTCCGCCCGTCGACCGTGCCCCAGCCCGTCACGACGCCGTCGCCGTACGGCCGATTCTTCTCCAGCCCGAACCCCTGCGCCTGGTGGCGGACGAACGCGCCGGTCTCGACGAACGAGCCGGGGTCGAGGAGGATCTCGATCCGCTCACGGGCGGTCAGCTTGCCGCGGTCGTGCTGGCGCTGGACGCGGGCCTCGCCGCCGCCCTGTCGGGACTCGGCGCGGCGGCGGTCGAGGTCAGCGTAGAGGTCGGCGGGCTGGTCGGACATGGGGCGGGGGAGGGG
>JAAXJP010000033.1 GCA_012269805.1 Rubrivirga sp. | reverse complement strand
GCCCACCCTCACCCGCACCGCCACAAACGGCCACGCCGCGCCCCAGGACGTCGAAGAGATCTTCGGCCAGAATACGTTCGGCTTGTCCGAGATGAAGAGCCGGCTCCCGAAGTCGGTCTACAAGAAGATCACGGCCACCGTCGAGAAGGGCGAGCCGTTCGACGAGTCGACCGCCGACGCCATCGCGCTCGCCATGAAGGAGTGGGCCGTCGAGCGCGGCGCGACCCACTACACCCACTGGTTCCAGCCGCTCACGGGCCGCACCGCCGAGAAGCACGACTCGTTCATCACGCCGAACGCCGGCGGCGGCGCCGTCGCCGAGTTCTCGGGCAAGAGCCTCGTCCAGGGCGAGCCCGACGCGTCGTCGTTCCCCGGCGGCGGGCTCCGCGCTACGTTCGAGGCCCGCGGCTACACGGCCTACGACCCGACGAGCCCGGCCTTCCTCGTCGAGCACAACGGGAGCGCGACGCTCGTCATCCCGACGGCCTTCGCGTCGTGGACCGGCGAGGCGCTCGACCACAAGATCCCGCTCCTCCGGAGCATGGAGGCCCTCAACGTCCAGGCCACGCGCGCGCTCACGCTGCTCGGCGACAGCGTCGGGCGGGTCTACGCGACGTGCGGCTCAGAGCAGGAGTACTTCCTCGTCGACGAGGCCTACTTCGAGGACCGCCCCGACCTCCTCGTGGCCGGCCGGACGCTCATCGGCGCGGCGCCACCGCGCGGGCAGGAGTTCGACGACCACTACTTCGGCTCGATCCCCGAGCGGATCATGGCCTACATGAACGCGGTCGAGACCGAGCTCTACCGGCTCGGCGTCCCCGTCGCGACGCGCCACAACGAGGTGGCGCCGGGCCAGTACGAGATCGCGCCGATCTTCGAGAACGCGAACGTCGCCGCCGACCACCAGCAGGTCATCATGATGACGCTGCAGCGGGTGGCCAAGCGGTACGGGCTGGCCTGCCTCCTCCACGAGAAGCCGTTCGCCGGCATCAACGGGTCGGGCAAGCACGTGAACTGGTCGATGTCGACCGACACCGGGCTCAACCTCCTCGAGCCGGGCGAGACGCCCCACTCGAACCTCCGCTTCCTGTTTTTCTGCGCGGCCGTGGTCCAGGCCGTCCATACGCACCAGGACCTCCTCCGGGCGGCGATCGCGACGGCGGCCAACGACCACCGCCTCGGCGCCAACGAGGCCCCGCCGGCCATCATCTCGATCTTCCTTGGCGACCAGCTCTCCGACGTGTTCGAGCAGATCGCGGCGAGCGGCAAGGCGACCGAGAGCAAGCAGTCCGGCTTCCTCGGCCTCGGCACGCCGGTCCTCCCGACGCTCCCGCGCCACGCCGGCGACCGGAACCGGACCTCGCCGTTCGCCTTCACGGGCAACAAGTTCGAGTTCCGCGCGGTCGGCTCCAGCCAGTCGGTGAGCTTCCCGCTCACGGTCCTCAACACGATCGTGGCCGAGGCCATCGCCGACCTCGCCGGCAAGCTCGAGGACAAGCTGGGCAAGAAGCGCTCGAAAAAGGCCGTCCAGGAGGCCGTCGAGGCCGTCATCACCGACTCGATCCGTGAGCACACCAAGATCGTGTTCAACGGCGACGGCTACTCCGACGAGTGGCACCGCGAGGCCGTCGAGGACCGCGGGCTCCTCAACCTCCAGACGACGCCCGACGCGCTCGCGACGCTCACCGACGCCAAGAACGTCGCGGTCTTCGACACCTACGACGTCCTGACCGAGGCCGAGCTCGAGAGCCGCAAGGAGATCCTCTCGGAGCAGTACGCGCTCACGCTCAACGTCGAGGCGGCCACGACCGAGTCGCTGGCCAAGACGATGGTCCTCCCCGCGGCCGTCCGCTACCTCGCCGAGCTCGGCGAGGCGGCCGAGCTCGCCGACGACCTCGGGCTCGACGTCTCGGGCACGAAGGAGACGGCCGAGGCCGTCATCACGCAGGTCAACGCCCTCCGGAAGGCGCTCGGCACGCTGGCGAAGGCCCGCGCCGCGGCGCACAAGGCGAAGGACGAGTCCGTCGCGATGAAGGACAAGGTCATCCCGGCGATGGCGAAGGTCCGCGACGCCTGCGACGCGCTCGAGCAGGAGGTCCCGGCCGACCTCTGGCCGCTGCCGACCTACCGCGAGATGCTCTTTACGGGGAAGTAGTCGTCCGACTCCGTCCGCCTCGACGCCGATGCGGCCCCCCTCGCGCCCCGCTGGCCGTCGTGCCGGCGGGGCGTCCTTCGTTTGCGGAGCCACCTGACACCGAGCCGTCATCGGCCGCGCGCTAGCTTGCCCTCGTGCCCCGCCTCACGCTCGCCACGCCGCTCGGCCCGCTCCGCCTCATCTCCGATGGCGAGGCACTCACGGCCGCCACCTTCGACCTCGGTGACGAGGCGGACGGACCGGAGGGCGCCGACGCCGTACTCGACGCGGCCCGCCGCCAACTGTCGGCCTACTTCGACGGCGCGCCCGTCGCGTTCAGCGTGCCGGTCCGGCTGGGCGGGACGCCGTTCCAGGAGCGTGTGTGGGCCGCGCTCCGCGAGATCCCGCACGGCGCGACGCTCGGCTACGGCGCCCTCGCGCGGCGGCTCGGGATGCCGCAGGCCGCGCAGGCCGTCGGCGCGGCGAACGGGCAGAACCCGGTGGCCGTCGTCGTCCCCTGCCACCGCGTGGTCGGGGCCGACGGATCGCTCGTGGGCTACGCGGGCGGGCTCGAGCGGAAACGGGCGCTCCTCGCCCTCGAAAGCCGCCAGCGGAGCCTCTTCTAGCGACTAGAGCAGGTACGGCACCGCGTGGCCCTCGTCGACCAGCGCCCGGTTAACGTGGACCTCCTCGCCGTCGATCTCGCGGTACACGTCGGCGAGGTACCGGCCGTACTTGCCGGCCTTCGTCGATTCGATGAGGACCTCGGCGCCGACCGGCATCAGCTCGAGGAGCCGGTCGCAGGCGGCGTAGCCGGCCTCCTTCTCCTCCACGGACACGCCGCGGAGCTCGGGGGTGTCGATCCCGTACATCCGGAAGCTGACGTTTCTGATCCACGTCATGAAGCCGAGGTCGACGTCGGCGCGGAAGGTGTCCCCGTCGTACACGGACGCGACGACGGCGTGATAGCGATAGGCAGGTTGCACGAGCGCGGGGTCGGGTCCGCTTTAGGATAGGGCGTCAACCAGGACCGGCGCCCCCGCCCGCCCGACCGGGTGCGCGGGGGGCCGAAGAGACAAACCTCACCGGACGACCGTCAGCGTCCGCGTCGCGACGGCGCCGGGCGCGAGGGCGCGGACGACGTAGACCCCCGGGGCCAGCGCGCCCGCCTCGACGGCCAGCTCGTGCCACCCCGGCGCGCGCTCGCCCGCGGCCAGCTCGGCCACGCGCCGGCCGACGGCGTCGTACACCACCACCTCGACCGGGCCCGCCTCGGGCACGCCGACGCGGACGGTGGCCCGACCCCGGGCCGGGTTCGGCCGGGTCGCGCCCACCGTGAGCGCCTCCGGTGCCGCCTCCGCCGACGCGCTCGCCGAGGCGGACCGGCTGCCCGGCGCCGTGAACGTGAGCGGGTCGACGAGCGCCGAGACGAGCGTCCCGTCGGCCGGCGTGGCCTTGACCGAGAGCCGGTACTCGGCCGCCGGGTCGAGGTCGGTCGGGACCGACCACGTGAAGAGCCCGGTGTTGGTCGTGCGCGCGAGGAGCCGGTTCGGGGGCCCGTTCGTGAGGTCGACGAGGAGGATCTTGACGTCGGCCCCGGCCCCGATCGACTCGGTCTCCCAGACCACGTCGAGGTCGGTCCCCATCGGGATCACGTCGTCGGGGGCCGGGGCGAGGACATCGACCGACGGGAGCCGCGTGTCGAGGACCTCGAACGGGCCGCTGCGGCCGAAGAACGCCGGGTCGGCGAGCGAGGTCACCTCGGCCCGGCAGACCGGGTAGGCCCCGAAGACGGCCGGGAGCCGGGCGCTGGCCTGGCCGTCGTTCTCGGTGTCGGCATAGCGGACCCAGCGCTCACGGCCGTCGCAGACGAGCGCGAGGCGGACGGTCCCGGTCGGGACGGAGGCCTCGTCCCAGAACCACTTGACGATGTCCTGGAGCCCGTAGCGCGCGGGGCTCCGGGGCGTCGAGAGGTCGAGCTTCCGCGTCGTCACGCCGGCGACGCCGTCGGCCGTGACGACGAACGGGGCCGACTCGGCGGCCCGGCTGGGCGTGGCGGCCGAGGCCACCTCGACGGTGCACCCGCCGGCCTGGTCGTCGACGCCGCCGTGCACGCCGAGCGAGACCGGAACGACGAACCCGACCTTCCCGTCGTTCGCGGTCGCGGCGTAGCGGACGAAGGGGGCCTCGCCGGGGCAGAGCACCGAGACGCGGACGTCGCCGGACTCGAAGGTCGGGTCGAGCGTCGTCCACTCGACGTTGAGGACATCGCCGTGGGCGTAGGCCCCGAGCACGGCCGGCGCCGTGACGGCGTACGGCGGCGTCGCGGGCGGGAGCGGCGTCACGCCCTCGTCGGCGCCCATATACGGGTCGGTCGCCGAGCGGTCGTCGCCGTCGATGTCGGTCGTCACGTCGGCGAGCGGGGTCCCGCGGAGGGCCGGGTCGCCCTCGCTGGCGCCGGCGAGGTGGAGGTCGCCGCCCGGCCCGTCGACGAACGCGACCGTCGGGGCGGTCGAGTTGGCGTCGAGGCCCGTCGCGGTGCGGTAGGCCGCGAGGTCGGCGTAGCCGACGCCGTCGACGGTGGCGAGCGTCGGGCCGCCGGTCGAGAAGCCGTTGAAGTCGCTCGCCGTGATCGCGCCGGCGCTCGAGAGGTCGAGGACGGGGCCACCGCCGGCGTGGACGAGCAGTGAGTTGACGAGGGTGACGTCCTCGCTGAACCCGGCCTCGTGCAGGGCACCCGCCCCGCCCTCCGAGCGGACGCTCGTGTGCGCGATGCGCACGCCGCCGGCCCGCGCGAGGGCGATCCCGGTCCCGCCCGAAGTCACGAACGTGTTGACGATAGAGACGGGGTCGGCCATGAGGCCCGCCGACGCGCTCTGCCCCGCGAGGGACACCCCGATGCCGGACGGGTCCGCCATCGTGATCCGGCTGTCGCGGATCTCACCGCCCGTCCCGTCCGTCAGGAGGACGCCGTACGCCGTGGGAAGCAGGCTCACCTCCGCGTGGACCTCGACCGCCTCGACGAGAGGGTCGGCGTGGCCGGACAGGGAGATGCCATCCACCGCGGGGTCGATCACGCGCAGGCCGTCGATGACCGTGCCCGTCGCGCTCGACGCCGAGAGGAGGACGCCGCGGCTACCGCCCGTCGTCTGGCCATCCCGGATTACGACGTCGGTGAGCGAACCGCCGTTCGCCCAGACGAGGGAAGCCCCCGTCACCGTCGCGTCCGAGATCCCGACCAACCCCATCCGCTGGAGCGTCACGTTCTCGACGTCCCCCTCGAACCGGATCGCGTGACCGTGGGCCCCCGTGCCGCCTGACACGTCGAGCCCGAAGTCGGTCAGCAGCAGGTGCGAGGCCCCGTCGACCCGGATCGCCCCGGCCGACGCCTCGTCGGTCCCGGCGTGGACGTAGGTCACGCCGGCGTTGACGGGCACGATCACGAGCGGGTCGGCCGCGCTGGCGCCGTCGTAGGCGCGAAGCGTGACCGGGAAGGGGCCGACGTCGTCGTAGAGCCGGAACGTGGCGGCACCAGCCACGCCGAGATAAAACAGCGCGTCGGCGGCCTCGGCGAGCGTGGGATAGTCGGCGGCCGGGAACCCGCTCGGCGCGACGCCCACGTAGAGGTCGCCCGAGAGCGGGAGCAGCGCGCTCCGCTCGTCGCCTCCGATGTACGGGTTGTCGGCCGAGCGGCCCTGCCCGTCGACGTCGGTCCCGACGCCGGTGCCCCCGAGCCCGGCTAGGCGCGGGTCCCCGTCGGAGGCCGTGCCTAGCCGGAGGTCGCCGGCGCCGGCGTCGGCGAAGGCCGGTGCGAACGCGCGGGAGCGAGCGTCCCGGCCCGTCGCCTGCCACGCGGCGAGGTCGGCGTAGGC
>JAAXJP010000368.1 GCA_012269805.1 Rubrivirga sp. | reverse complement strand
GAACGTCGACAGCGTGGCGGCCGCGGTCGCGAGCCTGGACCACGTCGAACGTGTGGCGCCGGCCGTCGTCGACTTCGCGCTCCTCAGCAGTCGGGGGTCGGGGAACGAGAACGTCGAGGGGGCGCTCCTCTGGGGGACGGAGGCGGAGCACCAGCCGTTCGTCGCCGAGCGGACCGAGGCGGGGGCCTTCGATCTGGGCGAGGACGCGGAGGGGCGCCCGGGGGTCGTCCTCGGGCGCCGGCTCGCGGAGCGGCTCGGACTCTCCGTCGGGGACCGGATCACGGCGTACTCGACGCGCGGGCTCGGAGCCGGGCAGATCCAGTCGCGGCCCCGCGTCCGGCAGTACCACGTCGCGGGCGTGTTCGAGACCGGGCTCGGCGACTTCGACGAGCGGTTCGCCTTCGTCGACCTCGCCGCGGCGGCGCAGTTGTTCGCGTACCCGCCCGGCCAGGTCTCCCGCCTCGACGTCACGCTCGACGACCGGACGAATGCGCGCGCCGTGTCGGACGCCGTGACCGACGAGATCGGGCCGCCCCTGTTCGCGCGACCCATCGAGGAGGTGTACCGCGGTCTCTTCGCGTGGGTCGAGCTGCAGCAGAGCATCGTCCCGCTCGTGATCTCCATCCTGGTCATCGTCGCCGCCTTCAACATCGTCGGCGCCCTGCTGATGGTGGTTCTGGAGAAAGCGCGCGAGATCGGTACGGTGCTGGCGATGGGCGCGAGCCGGGCGTCGGTGCGCCGGCTGTTCCTGGTGTTCGGGTTGATGGTGGGCGTGATTGGGGCTGCCATAGGGACCGGGGTGGCGCTCGCGTTCGGGGCCCTCCAGGCGCGGTTCGCCATCATCCGACTGCCGCAGGACGCGTACTACCTCGACCGGGCCCCCGTCGAGATGAGCGGCGTCGATGTCCTGGTTACCGTTATTGCAACTGTGGTCATCTGCACCCTCGCGGCCTACCTCCCCGCACGAGCCGCCGCCAGGGTGGAGCCCGTGCGGACGATCCGGTTCGGGGGGTAGGGGACAGGGCGGGCCCGCGAACCGCACACGGGGACGGACGTAGCCCAACGCCCCTCTGCCCCCGAACCTCATGGCTCTCTCCGTCGGCGACCCTGCCCCCGACTTCTCCCTCTACGACGACGCCACCGACAACTTCTCGCTCGCTGAGGCGCGCGAGGACGGCCCGGTCGTCCTGCTCTTCTTCCCGGGCGCGTTCACCAGCGTCTGCACGACCGAGCTCAATACGGTCGGCAACGACTACGACCGGTACACCGACCTCGGCGCGCAGGTCGTCGGGATCTCGACCGACTCGCCGTTCGCCCTCGCCGAGTTCAAGAGCGTGAACGGCTTTCCGTTCCGGCTCCTCTCGGACCACGACGGCGACGTTTCGGCTGCCTACGGGGCGAAGTACGACAACGACTTCACCCCGATGGGCCTCGACCGGATCTCGAAGCGTGCCGCGTTCGTGGTCCGGCCGGACGGGACGCTGGCCTACGCCGAGGTCCTCGACAACGCCGGCGAGCAGCCGAACTTCGACGCGATCCTCGACGCCCTCGATGGAGCCTCCGAGTGACCGCGACTGGTGGTCGGCGCTGTCCGAGGCCCCCCTCGACCTCGGTGCCGTCCACGCCTTTCTGGCCGATGAGCGCGCGGGCGGGACCTGCGTGTTCGTCGGCACCAGCCGGCGGTGGACCGACGGTGTCGAGACCGACCTCCTGACCTACGAGGCTTACCCCGCGATGGCCGAAGCCGAACTGGCCCGTCTCGCGCTCGCCGCCTCGGAGCGCTGGGAGACCGTGAAGGTGGCCGTCCTGCACCGGACCGGTGACGTGCCGCCGCCCGAGGCGAGCGTCGTCGTGGGCGTGGCCTGCCCTCACCGGGCCGAGGCGTTCGAGGCTGCCCGCTGGCTGATCGACACGCTCAAAGAGTCCGTCCCTATCTGGAAGACCGAACACGCCGACCCCGATGCCTGACCGTTTTTCGTTTTCCGACCTCCACGCCCGCGCCCGCGATCTCGACAAGCGGATCGCGCTGCCCGAGGGCGAGGACCCGCGCACGATCCGCGCCGCGGCATGGCTCGTCGAGCACCGGGTCGTCCGCCCGCTCCTCATCGGCCGGGAGGCCGAGATCCGCGCCGAGGCCGAGCGGGTCGGCGTCTCGCTGCCGCACTCCGTCCCGATCGTCGACCCCGCAAAGAGCGAGCGCACGCAGGCGTACACGCAGGCGCTGTTCCAGAAGCGGAAGCACAAAGGACTGACGTACGAGCAGGCCGGCGAGTGGACGCAGAACGTCCTTTACTTCGGCGACCTCATGGTGGACGCCGGCGACGCTGACGGCTGCGTGGCCGGGGCGGCACACCCGTCGCCCGACGTGATCCGCGCGGCGATCCACGTGCTGGGCGTCGCGGAGGGCTCGGCGCTCGTGTCGTCGTTCTTCCTGATGGTGCTCCCGGACGGCCGCCCCCTGACCTACGCCGACTGCGGGGTCAACGCGGACCCGTCGGCCGAGCAGTTGGCCTCGATCGGGATCGACGCGGCGGCGAACCACCGGTTTCTGACCGGCCAGGAGCCCGTAGTCGCCTTCCTCTCGTTCTCGACCAAAGGCTCGGCCGACCACCCCGACGTGGACAAGGTCCGGGAGGCGGTCGAGATCGCGCGACAGAAGACGCCCGACCTCACGCTCGACGGCGAGTTCCAGTTCGACGCGGCGTTCGACGCCGGCGTCGGGGAACGGAAGGCGCCCGGCAGCCCGGTCGCGGGGAACGCCAACGTGTTCGTCTTTCCGGACCTCGGGGCAGGCAACATCGGCTACAAGATCACGCAGCGCGTCGGCGGGGCCGAGGCGTTCGGGCCGGTCCTCCAGGGCCTCCGGCTGCCGGCGAATGACCTCTCGCGCGGCTCCGACTGGGAGGACATCGCGAACGTGGCGACGATCACGGCGATTCAGGCCGGCGCTGTATAGCTGTTATTGCAATGATCATTTCGTGTCTCCAAACCCACCCGGCCAAAGGGGAAACAGAACCGAACCTCGACCGGGTAGAGGAGGCGGCCTTGACGGCCGACGCCGACCTCGTGGTCCTGCCAGAGCTGTTTGCGTCCGGCTACTTTTTCGACTCGACCGAGCAGGCGGCTGCGCTGGCCGAGCCCGTCCCCGACGGCCCGACCACTCAGCGCTTGCATCAATGGGCCGCGGCGACGGGCGCCACGTTCGTCGCGGGCCTCCCGGAGCGGGATGGCGACGCGTTCTACAACGCCGCCGTGGTCGTAACCCCGAACGGCTGGCTCGGGACGTACCGCAAGGCCCACCTGTTCTACGAGGAGAACGACCACTTCGCGGCCGGCGCCGACGGCTTCCAGGTGTGGACCGTGACGGACCGCCGCCGCCGGAGCTACCGCCTCGGCGTGATGGTCTGCTTCGACTGGTTTTTCCCGGAGTCCGCCCGGACGCTCGCCCTGAACGGGGCCGACGTGATCGCGCATCCCTCGAACCTCGTCCTCCCGCACTGCCCGAGCGCGATGCCCGTCCGCGCGCTCGAGAACGGCGTGTTCACGGCGACGGCGAACCGCGTCGGCACGGAGTCGAACGGGACGGAAGAGTTGACGTTTATCGGCCGGAGCGTGATCTGCTCGCCCTCGGCCGAGGTGCTCGCCTCGGCCCCCGAGGCGGAGGAGGCCGTGATCCGTGCCGAGATCGACCCGCACGCGGCACGCGACACGGCGCTCAACCCGTACAACGACCGGCACGGCGACCGCCGTCCAGAGCTGTACGCTCGATGACGCGACGCGCTAGCTGATCTGCTCGAGCGCGTGGCGGACGCGGGCCTCCGGCTCCGGGCTCAGGTCGGGCTCGAACGTCCGCCCGGTGACGGTCTCGTAGAGCTCGACGTAGCGCGCGCTGACCTGCTCGACGAACGACGGCGGGAGGTCGGGGAGCGCTTCGCCGTCGCGGCCCTGGAAGCCGTGGTCCATGAGCCATTCGCGAACGAACTCCTTGGAGAGCTGGCGCTGGGGCTCGCCGGCCGCGAGGCGCTCCTCGTACCCGTCGGCGTAGTAGTAGCGCGAGGAGTCCGGCGTGTGGACCTCGTCGATGACGAGGAGCCGGCCGTCGGGCGCGCGCCCGAACTCGTACTTCGTGTCGACGAGGAGGAGCCCTTGTTCGGCGGCGACCTCCGTCCCCCGTTGGAAGAGGGCTGAGGCGAGGCCGGCGGCTTCGTCGAGTGTCTCCCGGTCGAGGATCCCACGCGCGACGATGTCGGACCGGCTGATGTCCTCGTCGTGGCCCTCCTCGGCCTTGGTCGCGGGCGTCAGGATGGGGGTCGGCAACTTCTCGGACTCGCGGAGCCCGTCGGGCAGCGGCTCGCCGCAGAGTTCGCGCCCCCCGCCTCGGTAGACGCGCCAGGCGTGCCCCGCGAGGTAGCCCCGAACGACGAACTCGATCGGGAGCGCCTCGCACCGAGTCCCGATCGTCACGTTGGGGTCGGGGACGCTGAGGACGTGGTTGGGGGCCACGTCGGCCGTCCGTTCGAACCAGTGCGCGGAGAGCCCATTCAGGACCTGTCCCTTGAGGGGGATCGCTTGGCGCAGGACGTGGTCGAACGCCGAGATCCGGTCGGTCGTGACGAGGGCGAGGCGGCCGTCGCCGAGGTCGTAGACGTCACGGACCTTGCCCTGGTACTTGGGTCCGAGGTCGAGGTCCGTCGACGCGAGCGGGGGCGGGAGCGTCACGAGGAGGCGACGGGGCCGGTGGATCCACGCACGGCCAGCGTCAGCGGGAGCTCGACGTCGAGGCGCCCGTCCACGTCTCGGGAGCGGAGCCGCATGAGGAGCCGCTTCGTCGCGTCGAAGCCGGCCTTCTGCATCCCCTGCGTGACGGTGGTGAGATCGAGAAAGCGGCTCAGCTTGAGGTCGTCGTAGCCGACGATGGAGACGTCGCGGGGGACGACGAAACCGTGGTCGCGCGCCCACGCCCACGCGCCATAGGCCTGGACGTCGGACGAAGCGAAAATGGCGGTCGGGCGCTCGTCCAAGCCCATCAACTCCTCCATGGCTTCCGCGCCAGCTTCCTCGGAGAACCCGGCGTGCTTCGTTGTCTGGCCGGTGACCACGAGGTCGGGGTCGTAGGCGATCCCGGCCTCCTCAAGGGCCGCCTTGTACCCGTCGAGGCGGGGGCTCGCGCTGTAGCTCCAGGCTTGCGAGGTGATGAGACCGATCCGGCGATGGCCCTGCTCGATCAGGTAGGCCGTCGCCATCAGGGCGCCCTCGCGGTCATCCCACCAGTAGGCGTCGAGGCCCTCACAGCGGCTCCCCAGAAGGACGACCGGGGCCTGGAACGAGAGGAGCTGCTCAGCGATCTCGCCCTCGACCGGCAGCGACATGAGGAGCAGGCCGTCGACGGCCCCCCGGTTGAGGAAGCGCTGGAGCGTCGGGTAGGGTTGCCCGGAGCCCAGGTTGGTGAGGAGGAGGTCGATGTCCTCGTCGCGGAGCGCGTCCTTGACGCCTTTCAGCATCTCGACGAAGAACATCGACGTAGCCGAGGGCAGCGCGACGGCGATCGATGTCGTCGACTGCTGAGCAAGCTTCCGGGCGATCCGTTGGGGCTGAAACTGGAGCTTGCGGATCGCGGCCTGGACGCGGCCTCGGGTGGCATCGGAGACCTCGTTGGATCCGTTAAGGACCCGGGAGACCGTGGAGATGGCGACGCCGGCCTCGTCGGCGACGTCGTAGATCGTAGGCCGCGAGTGCGGGGTGCGATCGGGCATAGCGGAGGGGCGCGTGGACGCCCAAAGCTACGGGAGGCCGCCCGGGCGGGGATTACGAATCTGAGCCGGCCCCGATGGTCAGCCGCGGCCCGTGTCCGTCCACCTCGACGGCGTGGCGGACGGCCTCGGTCGCCACGCGCTTGGCCCGTTGGAGGGCCTCCTCGACCGGGGCGTTGTCGACGAGGCCGGACAGGGCCGCCAGCGCGAAGGCGCTCGACGCGCCGTCGGGGTGCACGTCGAGAAGCGGAGCCTCGAACAG
>JAAXJP010000041.1 GCA_012269805.1 Rubrivirga sp. | reverse complement strand
AACGGCGACGAGCGCCCGGCCACGCCGACCGTCGGCGAGGCCGAGTTCGCCGCCTCGGCCACCGCCGACCGCTTCCACGCCGCCCTCGCCGCGGGCGACCGCGCCGCGATGGAGGCGCTCCTCGCGCCCGACGCCGTCGTCCTGGAAGGCGGCGGCCACGAGTCGCGCGCCGAGTACCTCTCGCACCACTTCGCCCGCGACGCCGAGTTCTTGTCCGGCACCGCGCCCGAGCCGCTCTACCGCCGCACCGGCGTCGCCGGCGACGCCGCCTGGGTGGCCTCCACGCAGCGCATCGGCGACGTCGAGATGGCCGAGCTGCTCGTCATGAAGCGGACCCCCGACGGCTGGCGCGTCGCCGCCGTCCACTGGTCGTCGGCCCGCTAGCCACGCCGGCCTCGCCAGACCCCGTGGGCCACCCCCCGAGCCGGAGGCGCGCCCATCCGACACCCTCCGCCGCAGTTGCGGAGCCCCTCGTCCCACCACCGCAGCTGCAGCGTGTCCCGTAAGGTCGTCGTTTTCGGCGCAGGCATTGCCGGCCTTAGCGCAGCCCACGAGTTCGTCCGGCGGGGGTACCGCGTCGAGGTCTACGAGCGGAACGGCTCGGCGGGCGGCTTCTTCCGCAGCGCCCGACGCACAGAGGACAACCTGCCCACCGAGTACTCGTGGCACGGGTTCGGCCCGTGGTACCACAACACGTTCGACCTCCTCCGGCAAATCCCCTTCGACGACGACGGCACGCTCTACGACCGCGTGCTCTCGCGGCCGGTGGAGTACGCCGTCGTGCCGGACACAGCCGACGACGATCTGGACGTGGACGGCCTGTTCGACAAGCCCCGCGCGTTCCGGATGACCGCCCGCGACACGCTCTCGCTGGGGTGGGGGCTGCTCAAGGCGTGGTCCGCGAGCGCCCGGTCGAGGGAGCGCTACGCCCGGACGAACGCCGCGGCCTACTGGGAGCCCCGGATGTCGCCCGTCGGGCACGCCACGTGGCGCGCGCTCTTCGGCCCCTGGATCGGGTCGGACTGGCCGTACGCCTCGCTCCACCACGTCGGGCTGTTCTTCGGCCGGAACGTCCGGTCCGGCCCGCGGCATCCGCACCCGGCCGACGCCGAGGGCCCGGCGTGGGCCCACGAGCCCGGCGGCGGCTGGTGCTCCTGCGCGGGCCGAGCAACGAGTGGTGGTTCGACCGCTGGGTCGCCGACCTCGGCCGCCGCGGCGTCGCGTTCCATTGGGAGACGCCGCTCCACCAGCTCCACGTCGACGGCGGGCGCATCAGCGGGGCGACGGTGGGGGCCGGCACGCCCGTCGAGGCCGACGTCTACGTCCTGGCGACGACCCCCTTCGCCGCGGCCGAGGTCGTGGCCCGGACGCCGGAGCTGGAGCGGGACGAGCAGCTCGCGAAGTTCCGGCCCCTCGTCCAGGACGGCCCCCACACCCAGGTCTCGTTCCGGATCGCGTTCGACGAGCGGATGGCGTGGCCGCGCGAGCGGACGGCCATCGCCCTCACCGACTCCGCGTTCAACATCACGCTCTTCGCCAACGAGCAGGCGTGGCCCGCCAGCGTCGACCTCGGCCGGGGCGTCCGGTCGCTCTGGACCGGCACGGCCTGCGTGTCGACCGTGCCCGGCCCGGTCCACGGCAAGCCGCTGCGGACCTGCACGGAGGACGAGTTCCTCGACGAGGTCCTCGCCCAGATCTACGCGTCCGACGCGCTCGACCTCATGATCCTGGAGGCGAACGGCGGGCGCGGGCTCCGCGACTTCCCCGTCCTCCGGACCGAGGTCTGGCCCGAGTGGCACTTCTCCCCGGACGGGATCGCGCCCGACCAGCCCAAGTGGGTCACCACCACGAACACACGGGCGCACCGCCCCGCGCAGGCCACGTCGGTCCCCAACCTCGTGCTCGCGGGCGCCCACACCGAGACCGAGGCCGACATCTGGAGCATCGAGGGTGCGGTCGAGAGCGGCCGCCGGGCGGCCCGCGTCGTCGAGCCCGACGTCGTCGTTCAGCCGCAGCACAAGCCCCTGCTGCTCCGGGCCACCGCCCGGCTCGACGACGCCCTCTACGCGCGCGGTCTTCCGCACGCCCTGCACGTGCTCGGCGCGGCGACGGTGGCCGGGCTGGCCCTCGGCTTCAGCCGCATGCGTTCGGGGCGGGCAACCTGAACGCCATTTAAGGTTGGCACGCGACCCTGGGAGCCAGAGCGGCGTTCGCTCCGGAACGAGCCGCCCCGCCCAATGGACCACGAGCACGACCCCGCCGACCTCCCTGGCCTCAAGCAGGCCGAGCTGCGCGAGGCCGCCCACGAGGGACCCCACGGGTCCCATGACGACGGCCGCGAGGGCCCCGTCGAAGAGCACGACGCCCGCGAGCACGCCCACGAGGCCGCCGACCACGGCCCGGCCCCGAGCGACGGCGTGGACCATTCCAAGATGGACCATTCCAAGATGGGCGGCGGGGGAGGGGGGCACCACGACCACCACGCGATGATGGTCGAGGACTTCAAGCGCCGGTTCTGGGTCTGCCTCGGGCTCACGGCCCCGATCCTCGCGCTCAGCCCGATGCTCCAGATGTGGGCGGGCGTGGACTGGCGGTTCCCCGGCGACGTCTGGGTCCTCACGGCGCTGGCGAGCGTCGTCTACCTGTACGGCGGCAAGCCCTTCCTGACGGGCGCCCGCGACGAGCTGGCGGAGCGGCGCCCGGGCATGATGACGCTCGTCGCCCTCGCGATCACGGTCGCGTTCGTGTACTCCGTCGCCGTCGTCCTCGGCCTCGACGGCAACCTCTTCTTCTGGGAGACGGCGACCCTCGTCGACCTCATGCTCGTCGGGCATTGGGTCGAGATGCGGAGCGTGATGGGGGCCTCCCGCGCGCTCGAGGAGCTCGCGCGGCTCATGCCCGACGAGGCCCACCGGCTCACGGCGTCGGGCGAGGTCGAGGACGTGCCCACGGACCAGCTCCGCCCCGGCGACCGGATCCTGGTCAAGGCGTCGGAGAAGGTGCCCGCCGACGGCGCCGTCGTCGACGGCCGGAGCGCCGTCAACCAGGCCGCCTTGACCGGCGAGTCGGTGCCGGTGGAGAAGGGCGTGGGCGACGAGCTGATCGCGGGCTCGGTCAACGGCTCCGGCGCGCTCACCGTCGAGGTCACCAAGACCGGCGCCGACGCCTACCTCAACCAGGTCGTGACCCTCGTCCGCGAGGCGCAGGCGTCGAAGTCGCGGACGCAGGACCTCGCCAACCGCGCGGCCTTCTACCTCACCATCACGGCCATCACCGTCGGCGCGCTCACGTTCGCCGCGTGGCTCCTCCTCTCCGACGGGCCGCTCTCGTTCGCCATCGAGCGGGCCGTGACCGTCATGGTCATCGCGTGCCCCCACGCGCTCGGCCTGGCGATCCCGCTCGTCGTGGCCGTCTCGACCTCGATCTCGGCCCGGAACGGGCTCCTCGTCCGCGACCGGGCCGCGTTCGAGCGGGCCCGCGACCTCGACACGCTCGTGTTCGACAAGACGGGGACGCTGACCGAGGGCCGGTTCGGGGTCACCGAGACCCTCCCGGCCCCGGGCGTCGCCGAGGCCGAGCTGCTCGCGCTGTCCGCCGCCATCGAGGGCGGGAGCGAGCACCCCATCGCGGCGGGCGTCGTCCGCTCCGCGCGGGACCGCGGGCTGAGACTCCCCAACATCTCCGACTTCGAGGCCATCACCGGCAAGGGCGTCCGCGCGACGGTCGGGGGGCGGACCGTCCAGATCCTCAGTCCCGGTGCCGTCGAAGCCTCGGGCGTCGCGTTCCCGAGCGACCTCCTCCGCACGGCCGACCGGCTCGGCCGCGAGGGGCAGACCGTGGTCTACGTCGTCGAAGGGGAGGGGGCGACGGCCCGCCCGCTCGGCGCGCTCGCGCTCGCCGACGTCGTCCGGCCCGAGTCGCGCGAGGCTATTGACCGGCTCCACGAGCTCGGTCTCGAGGCCGTCATGCTCACCGGCGACAAGCGGGAGGTGGCCGACCACGTGGCCCGCCAGCTCGGCATCGACCGGGTCATCGCCGAGGTGCTCCCCGACGGGAAGAGCGCCGAGATCCAAAAGCTCCAGCGTGAGGGCCACGTCGTGGCCATGACCGGCGACGGGGTCAACGACGCGCCCGCGCTCGCGACGGCCGACGTCGGCCTCGCGGTCGGGGCTGGTACCGACGTGGCCGTCGAGACCGCCGACGTCGTGCTCGTGGAGAGCGACCCGCGCGCGGCCGTCCGCGTCATCGCCCTCGCGCGGGCGACGTACCGCAAGATGGTCCAGAACCTGTGGTGGGCCGCCGGCTACAACGTCGTCGCCATCCCGCTCGCGGCCGGCGTCCTCGCACCCTGGGGCGTCGTGCTCAGCCCCGCCGTCGGCGCCGTGCTCATGAGCCTGTCGACCGTCGTCGTCGCCGTCAACGCCCGCCGCCTCCGTGTCGACTAGCGCCTCCCCTGACTGACGTCCCCTCTCATGACTAACGCCCGTACTTCCGCCTCCGACGAGCGCCGCCCGCGCCCCGACGACATCCACGCCCAGCAGTACGCCTACCCGGCGTCGCAGGACGACCTCGACCCGCCGCCGGACTCCGACCTCTCGAACTACAAGCCGGCCGGCAAGCTGAAGGGCAAGGCCGCGCTCATCACGGGCGGCGACAGCGGGATCGGCCGGGCCGTCGCCATCGCGTACGCCATGGAGGGCGCCGACGTGGCGATCCTCAACGACCAGCGCCTCGACGACGCGGCCGAGACCCAGCGGCTCGTCGAGGAAAAGGGCGGCCGGTGCCTCACGGTCCAGGCCGACGTCCGCGAGCCCGACCAGTGCGAGGAGGCCGTCCGCCAGACGGTCGCCGCGTACGGCCGGCTCGACGTGCTCGTCAACAACGCGGCGTACCAGCGGATGCGGCGGGCGTTCGAGGACGTGACGCCCGAGCAGTTCGACCGGACCGTCAAGACGAACCTCTACGGGACGTACTACATGACGCGGGCGGCCATGCCCCACCTCTCGGCCGGCTGCGCCATCATCAACACTGGGAGCATCATCGGGCTCACGGGCAAGGCGTTCCTCCTGGACTACACGGCGTCGAAGGGCGCCATCCACACGTTCACGAAGAGCCTCGCGCTGATGCTGGCCGACCGCGGGATCCGCGTGAACGCCGTCGTCCCCGGCCCGGTCTGGACCCCGAACATCCCGGCCACGATGGAGCCCGACATGGTCGAGGGCTACGACTCGGACAACGCGCTGGGCCGGGCCGGCCAGCCCGAGGAGCTCGCGCCGGCGTTCGTGTTCCTGGCCGCCGAGGACGCCTCGTTCGTGACCGGCTCGCTGGTCGAGGTCACCGGCGGGCAGCTCCACGCCTGAACGCCGCCCTTGCGAGTCCGTCCGCACCGCCCGTTCACGCTCCTCCTGGGCGGCGGCGGCGCGCGGGTTCGCCCACGTCGGCGTGATCCGCGCGCTCGAGGCCGACGGGCTCCGTCCCTCGGCCCTCGTCGGGGTGTCGATGGGGGCGGCCGTGACCGCGGCCTACGCCCTCCGCGACGACTGGTACGACGCCGTGCTCGCCCTCGACACGCGGGCGTTCCCGCGGCCGCTCCCGCCGGGTGACGAACTGGAGCGCTCGCTGTTCGCCCGGCTCCGCGCGCGCCGCCTCGGGGCCGAGTTCGCGGCCCGGCTCGTGACCGGGTGGGGCGTCGGCGTTCCGGCCTACGACGCGGGGCGACGCGCGCTCGACGTGCTCACCGAGGGGCGCGACCTGGCCGAGGCCCGGCTCCCGGTGGCGATTACGGCGACTGACCTCGTAGGCGGGCGGCGGCACGTGATCCGTGAGGGGAACGCGGCCGACGCCGTCTACGCCAGCTCCGCGCTCGCGGGAGTCCTCCCGCCCCTCGCGCGCGGCGGCCTCCTCCTCGCGGACGGGGCTTACGCCGACCCCGCCCCCGTCGACCTCGCCCGCGCCCTAGGCCAGTCCCCCGTGCTCGCCGTCGATGTCGGCCAGTCGGCAGCGGCGCCGTCTATCGACAACGGGT
>JAAXJP010000724.1 GCA_012269805.1 Rubrivirga sp. | reverse complement strand
CGCGCGACGGGGTCGGTGAGCAGCCCGAGCGCCCCGGCCCCGAGCCCGACGCCGGCGTTGGCGAGCGCGAAGACGGGGATGACGAAGAAGGCGACGAACCCGTGGAGCCCGTGCTCGAGCCGCGCGAGCGGCGCCTCGACCTGTTCACAGGCGACCTCCAGCGAGTGGACGGCCGCCGCCTGGTCCGGCGTCGGCACCTCCTGGCCCGGGCTCAGCTCCTCCCGGAACCGGGCGATAAGCGCCCCGACCCTCTCCAGGAACTCGACCTCGTCGATCCGCCGCGTGGCCGGGATCGTCAGCGCCACGAGCACGCCGGCGATCGTCGCGTGGACGCCCGACTTCAGCATGGCCACCCACGCTGCGAGCCCAATGAGCCCGTACACGAGGGTCCGCTGGACGCCCAGCCGGTTGGCGACGGCCAGGACGCCGACGAGGGCGAACGAGACGAGGAGCGCCGCCGTGTCCACCTCGGCCGTGTAGAACAGGGCGATGACGACGACGGCGCCGAGGTCGTCGACGATCGCGACGGCCGTGAGGAACACCTTGAGCGCGAGCGGGGCCCGGCTCCCGAGGAGGGCGAGGACCCCGAGCGCGAACGCGATGTCGGTGGCCATCGGGATCCCCCACCCGACGGCCCGGTCGGTCCCGGCCGTCACCGCGAAGTAGAGGAGGGCCGGGGCGGCCATCCCGCCGAGGGCGGCGGCGATGGCGAGCCCCGCCTTCCGGGGGTCCCTCAGCTCCCCGGCCAGGACCTCGCGCTTGATCTCGAGGCCGACGACGAAGAAGAACAGGGCCATGAGCCCGTCGTTGACCCACAGCAGGAGCGGCTTCGAAATCTCGAACGCCCCCGCGCCGACGGTGAGGTACGTCCCCCACAGGTCGGCGTAGAGCGGGGCGAGCGGGCTGTTGGCCCAGATGAGTGCCACGACAGCGGCCCCATGAGGAGGATGCCGCCGGCGGCCTCCGTGTGGAAGAACTCCTGGAAGGGACGGAGGAGCCGGCCGGCGCCGGAGGCGGCCGGCGGGGGCGCTTCTGTCATCGGTCTGAGTACGGTAAAGCGGGGCGCTCTGCGAGGACGGGGTGACGCCTCGCGGCGGTAGAGGCTGACAATAGACGGGCCTCGCGCGCGTAGGGTCCGGCGCCGCGAACCACCCCGGCGAAGGAGGTTGGTGGGGTGGGGGGACTCCGCCACGGAGGGCCACGAGCGAGCGCGGCGAGCTACCCGCAGCGTGCGAGCCGGCGGAGCATGAGCCGAACCATCGCCAGCATGATGAGCGCCTCGGACGACTGTAGCCGCCGCTCGTAGTCCTTTGCGAGCCGGCGGTACCGGCCGAGCCAGGCGAACATCCGCTCGACGACCCACCGGCGGGGCTGGACGACGAACCCGCGCTGACCCGTGGCCGGCCGAACGACTTCGACCCGGACGCCCCGTTCGGGCGCCCACTCCGCGAGCGGGCGCCCGCCGTAGGCCCGGTCAGCCCGCACCAACTCGACCTGGGGCTAGAGCGGCCGGAGTCCCGCGAGGAGCCTCCGCGCCCCCGCTTGGTCAGAGACGTTGGCGGCGGAGACGTCACAGGCGAGGACGGGACCCTCCGTGCCGACGAGGGGATGCCGCTTCCGGCCCGCCACGCTCTCCCCTCCGTCGTACCCCTGGACCCCGCAGGCCTCGGTCGTTCGAACGCTCTGGCTGTCCATGGCCGCTGCTGAGGGGGTCGGATCCCGCCCCCGGCGCACACGGACGTCCCGGCTAAACAGCCGGTGGAGCCGGTGGAGAAGCGCATGGCTCGCCCATCGCCGGTAGTGGTAGTAGACCGCCTGCCAGGGAACGAAGTCGGGAGGGAAGTGGCGCCGTTGGCACCCCGTTCGGGCGAGGTAAAACACGGGGTCAAGGACGAGTCGAGGTGGCCATCGCCGCCGGCGGCCGCTGGCAAAGTCCGGGGCGTGCTCTTGGACGAGCGCCCCCTCGTTGTCCGTCAGGCTGCTCGGGTACGGCGGTCTCATACCAGCGAACGGCTTGTTGCCCGCTCCTCCCACCTCGGCGTCGAGGCGGGCGGGGTCAGCCGCCGTCGGCCTCGCGGAGGCGCTCCAACTCCTGGCGGATCAGGTCGCGGAGGCTCGACGTCTCCGCCGGGGTCGCCTCGCGGATCGTGCGCGTCTCCCCGCGCGCGGCCTCCGGGTTCAGGGCGACGAACTCGACGCGTCGGTTGAGCGCGCGGCCCGTCGCGGTCGCGTTCGACGCGACGGGCCGGCCCTCGCCGAACCCGACGGCCTCGACCCGGTCGGCCTCGACGCCGCTCCCGACGAGGTGGTCGCGGACGGCGTCGGCGCGGCGCTGTGAAAGACGGAGGTTGAAGGCGGCCGAACTCACCGAGTCGGTGTGCCCGCCGACGCGGACGCGGAGCGCCGGATACCGCCGGAGGACGTCGGCGACGGCGTCGAGGGTGGCTCCGGAGACAGGCAGGAGATCCGCCTCGCCAAACTCGAAGTTGACGCGCGGGGAGCGGAAGCGGCCCGTGGCGAGCATCGCCCGTGCGCCCTCGGCCACCGGGGGGGGCGAGGCGGGCGGAGTCGGGGGGATGGGCGCGGGCCGAGCGGGCGCCGGCGTCACGGGCAGAGCCGCAGCGTCGGGCGGCCTTGCGGCGTCGGGTCGGTCACGGGTGACGGCGACGGGCGGCGGCGTCCGGGGCGAGATCGGGACGGACGCGCGGGGCTGTGACGCGATGAGCGCCGCGACCCGCTCGTCGAGGGCGCGGAGCAGCGACTGCTCGAGGAGGACGAGGTCGAGCCGCGTCACGGCGTCGCTGTCGGAGCGGCGGGGGCGGACGGTGACGGGCGGCGCGCTCGTCGCCGCGACCCGCTGGCGGACGGGACTGGTCCGCTGGAGGCGTCGCCTCACGGCGTTCGAGTCGGGCGTTCCGGCGCGGAAGTAGATGACGCCCGGGCCGTTCGGCGCCGGCACCACCACGGTCCGGCGCGAGGCGGTCGTGTCCGCCTCGGCGGTTTGGGCGGAGGGGGCCGCGCCGACGAGCGCCGCCAGCAGGAGAGCGAGGGCGGTCCGCACTTAGTAGGCGCGCTGGCCGAAGGGGAAGCGGTAGCCGGCGGTGAGCCGGTTGAACCGGCCGAGGTTGCCCGTCGAGAAGTCGACGAACAGCCGGCCGCCGCCGGCCGCGAGGTCGGCGCCGAGGCCGAGGTTGAACGTCAGCGTCGTCCCGCCGTCGTCGATCTCGTCGTCGAACGTGGCCGGGATCTCGTCGGAGCCGCCGTACGACACGAGGCCGACGCCCGTCCGGACGTACGGCCGCCCGTAGGCGGCGACGCCGGAGGCCGGCACGTCGAAGGCCACGTCGGCGTTGGCCACGAGCGAGCGCGTGCCGCCGACCGTGACGAGCAACTCGGGGACGTAGTGGAACGAGCGGCCGGTCTCGTAGTCGACGCGGGCGCCGACGAGGACGCCGTCGGGCCCGGCGCCGAGGCCGAAGCCGGCCGTCGGCGAGATCTTGAACGACGGGCCGAGCATGGTGGTCGGGACCGCCGGCCTCGGCGTGACTACGGTGACGGCCTGGTCGTCGGTGGCGTCATCGGGCTCGCGGACGACGACGGGCCGTTGGGGCGGCGTCGCGAGCTCGACGCGGAGCGCGCGGATCTCGTCGAGCAGGTCGTCCTGCCGGCGCTCGAGCGCGGCGATGCGCGCGTCCGAGGCGCCGGAGGGCGCGTTCAGGCGGCCCGCGATCCGGTCGGCGATGCGGTTCTCGATGGACCGCTCGACGTCGGCGAGGTCATCTTCCGTGAGCGGCGCGTCGCCCTGCTCGGCGAGCGACTCGCGGAGCGACTCCCGGATGAGCATGCGGATTTCGGCCTCGTCAAGCGCGGGGGCCGCGGCGTCGCTCGTCACGATCTCGCCCTGCGGCACAGCGCCGTCGCCGATGAGGACGCCACCCGGCGGGCCGTAGCGGACGTAGAGCTCGCCCTGCTCGGGGAGCGGGATCGTCACCATCCGGTCCGCCTCGGGCGCCTCGCGGACGGTCCGCGTGACGACCTGCCGCCCGGCCTCGTCCACGGTGACCTCTTCCTCGACGACGGCACCCACGGGCGGCGCCCCGGCGCCGTCACGGACGATCCGCTCGTAGACGTCGCGGCCCTCGCGGTCGACGACGACGTCCGGCGTCGTGTCAACCGCCACGTCGGTGCCGACGGCACGGCCGACCTCATCGTCGATCTCGTCGGTGATCTCGCGGACGGCGTCGACGTCGCCCTCGGCGCGGGCGGCGGCCAGCTCGGCCTCCAGCACGGCGATCCGGTCGAGCGCCTCGGCGCGGATCGCTTCGCGCTCGGCCGTCAGCCGCTCGCGCTCGGCCTCGAGCTCCTCGCGGCGGACGGCCTGGACGCCGTCGCCCGCGTCGCCGCCGAGGCCGAAGGACACGCCGGCCCGGTAGTACGGGCTGACGAACACGTTCTCGGGCTGGCTCAGGTCCTGCTCGTCGCGTGTGCTCATGAGCAGCGCCCGCGCCTCGCCGATGATCCGGAAGCGGGGGTTGAGGGCGAGCTCGACGCCCGCGCCGCCGGTCGCGAACGGCCGGTCCTCGGCGAGCACGTTGCCCGGCTCCGCGGAGGCGTCCGTGGCGTAGTCGTCCAAGACATCGAGGTAGCCGCCGCCGACGCTCACGAACGGGACGAACTGGCCGCCCTCGCTCAGTCGCAGCCGGAGGCCGCCGCCGACCATCCGGATGCTCTCGAACGACGTCGGGCTGTCGTCCTCGACGCCGCGCAGGTAGAAGCCCCGGAGCCCGACGAGCGGGCCGAGGTCGACCCCGACCTCGCCGCCCGCGAAGGCCTGGTCGCGGTAGTCGAACGCCTCGTCGAAGCGGACGCGGCCGTACGTCGGCTCAAGAAAGAGGCTGAGGCCCGAGAGGCCGCCGGAAAACTGGCGCCGGAGCTCGCGGTCGACCTCGGTGCCCTCGCCGGGCCGCCGGCCGCCGAGGTAGAGCTGGACCGTCCCGCGGACCGTCAGGTTCCGGACCGTCGTCTGGTTGAAGTCGGCAAAGTCGAGGCCGACCGAGGCGAGGTCGGCGGGTGTGAAGAACGTCGAGGCCGGGTCGTAGCGGTAGGCGAGGTTCTCGGCGGAGACCGCGAGCGCGTAGCGGTCGGCGCCCGTCAGCTGGAGGCCGGCGCCGCCGAGGAGGTAGATGTTGCGCGTGGCCTCCATCCCGTCGGGCGAGAACCGGATGAGCCCGGTCCCGGCCGTCAGGAACGGGACGATCCCGGCCGTGCCGAGGTTGAGCCGGAGCGTCCCGCCGTAGCGCTCGACCTGGACCTCGCGCGGGTCGAGCGCCGCCAGCGCCTCGGCCAGCTCGGGCGCGTCCTCGAGGCCGGAGAAGCCCGAGAAGTCGGTCTCGAACCCGTCGCCGAACTGGTACCCGCCGCCCAGCTCGACGAACTCGCCGAACGAGAGGCCGATGCCGCCGCCGTAGAGGAGCCCGTCGTCGAGGCCCGCGTCGCCCTCGAAGTCGACGTAGGTGGCCGAGGGCGAGAGCCGGTAGCCGACGCCCGCGACCTGGGCCAGGGCGGAGGGAACGAGGACTGCGAGCGAGAGGAGGAGGAAACGGATCATCAAAGCAGACGGGCGGGGGCAGGACGCGGGGGTCCAGGGGCGCGCCGAGGCGGGCGGAGCGGCGCGCTAGGCGTCGGCCTGCGGGGCGAGGCGGATCGTGAGCGTGCCGGGCACGTCGGTAAAGCCGGCGTATTGCTCGTCGTCGTAGGCGGCGAGGTTGGCGCGGAACGTGGTCGAGGCCACGAGGACGCCCTCGACGCGGTCGAGCGTCAGCGACGACGGCAGGAGCGCCGCGAGGCGGCCGGCGTCGGTCTGGCCGGTGAACGTGAGGCGGACCTGCGCGCTCCGGACCTCGACCTCGCCGAGGAGCACACGCGTGAGCCCGCCGTCGAGCCGGTATCGGAACACGACGTCGCCGCTGGCGAGGATCTCGACCGACGTCACGTCCGGGTCGAGGTCGGCGAGGACGTCGGTCGAG
>JAAXJP010000738.1 GCA_012269805.1 Rubrivirga sp. | reverse complement strand
TTTCAGACGAGCATAAGTGACGGAGCAAGACAAGAAATGGATGAATTAACTAAACAGTTGAGTCAAGTTTCAGAATCATTATCATCAATTCCAACAGTTTTAGGACAACTTCAAGACTCCACTGAATCTAGTATTTTAAAAATCAACACTCAGATGGAGGATTCAGCCAAGTTGATAGGAGACGAAACAACGGAATCTGTTAATAAGCTATCTACAATTATTGGTAATCTGGTAGGCGAAATTGAAGTAATTCAAGAAAGACAATTATCATTGACAGAAGGGCAATCAGAATCGTTTGAAAAAATGAGCAAAATGAGTGATAAGTTCAATGGTACACTTGAAGATCTCGATTCGTTATCTGAAGAAATAGCCGAAGCTGGTGGCCAAATAGGTGCTACGGCCGACATTTTGAAAAGAACCTCAAGTAGCTTAGAAAAGGCCGCTGAATCTGTTGACAACAGTAATCTTGCGCTTAACGCAACTTTAAATTCATTTATAGCTGAAAGCTCTACTCTAATCGGTGAGCAATCAAATCTCACGAACAATATCATTGGGTCAATGGATACGATAAAAGATCACTCCAATTCCATTAAAGAAAAATATGAAGAGCTAGATTCTTCAATTTCAGAATCGTTTAAAACTGTACAATCTGGAATCGATAACTTCCTAAGCCAAATGAAAGAATCCAACGATGGCTACCTAAGTGATTATGCTGAAGCAGTCAATGGAATTAGTAACTCTCTAGCACAGGGCGCTGATGAAATAAGACAAGCAATGGAGGAAATCAGTGAATCATTTAATGAAGTATTAAGCGAGCTAAAATCTAACGATGAGAAGTAGAAGACATCAAAACTCTGAATCTTCTGACTTTGGCCTTAGCATTGGAGACTTAATGGCTGCAATTGTCGCGATCTTTATTCTGTTACTTTGCGCCAACCTCTTAAAGCAAAAAAAGATTGATTTGGAGTGTATTGAATTCCAAAACGAGAATAAAGACTTAAGGGATAAACTGAATGATTACGAAAGAAAAAGCTCTGACTACTTTAGAATCAAACAAGAGTTATCACAGGCATTAGAATCAGAATTTGAGAGAGAGTTTAAGAATAAGCTTGCCGAATTCGACCCAAGTTTACTTCTCATTAGATTTAAACAAGAAACAACATTCGATATAGATCAAGCTGAATTAAAAAAGGAGTTCCAAAAAGCCCTAGACAGTTTTTTCCCAAAGTACCTAGCGCTTATTTCCTCTGATCAATTCAAAAATGAGATAGCCGAAGTGAAAATTGAAGGGCATGCATCCAAAATTGGATCCTACAAATACAATATGGAATTGTCCCAAAAGCGAACCGTATCCGTTTTGCTCTATTGTAAGCAGGTAAAATGGAACAAATGGATTGAATCAAAGCTAACTGCAACAGGCCTTTCATACAGTAGACCACTTGAAGGCACTTCTCCTTCAGACCCTAAAAATCAAAGAGTCGAATTCAAGATTATTCTTGATTCAGAGAGAAAACTTGAAGACCTTCAAACCGAAGCTGATTAGAGAAATGTTGAATTTTAACTTCTCCATAAAAGACTATGAGATTAATTCTAGAACTAAATGGAAACTAGAAACTAATCTTAATCAGTTATTCGATTTAGGGATTGAAGGTCCAGCGATTGCTATTGCGGATCATCTTGATTTATGCCAGAGTATTCTTAAAAAAATCGAGAAGGACGAATTTCATTTCTCTTCTCAGGAAAAAAGGATCTTAACATTAATTCCTGCAGTTTTACTAGAAGGGTCATATAATGATTTATCACTAGAGGCCTTCTCGAAAACACTTCAAATAGTCAAGGAATATTCAAAGCCCAGACGTTTGATTGTTAATTTTTTGAAAACCTCGTTAAATCATTATTGGTCGAAACAAAACTATTCTCATCAACTAATAAAGTTTTCTATAGAGAGTCAGAGAGAGAACCAACTTGATATCTTCAACTTGGAGGTTCTTGAAGATCTCTTAGGCACAAATGCCCCTAATCAACATTCACGACTCATTAGTAAGGCAAATGATTTTGATCAATTGAACTCGCTCATTAGCCTTCCTTTAAGGTGGAACAAGACTGAATATCATAGCCTTGTACTCGGAAAGTGTATCCTAAGAAATTCTGACTTCAACAATCAATATGAGTACTATCGCGAGATGGTGCATTCGATTTCGCGTAACTATCAGCAGTCTTTTATCGGATCCATTTACCTGATAAGCACTCTAATCGTTGCTGGAAAAAATAATGCTTCCATTCAATCTTCGTTAAAGAGACTAGCACTAGATCATGTTGGAGATCCATCGAATACTCCTAGGTGGACGAGATTAAACGCTTATGATAGTGATCAACAGAAGGTCATTATTGAGGCTCGTGAGATATTAAACTTTTGGATCACTAGGGATTTCCTTACTATTTTCTTTGAGAAGTGTCTGAACGACATTCGTAGAAAGCGTTTCTGGCTGAATTATGCAGAAAGAATCAAGAATTTCAAAGTTTATACTACACCGGAACTAAAAAGCGAGCTTTTGAAAGATCCAAGAATTAAAGGTCTGAGTTCAAGAATTAGAGTTTTTGGATATGGAAGGATTTCTGCCATTGTAATGAACACAGGCACACACGACCTCGTGGAGTTTAGCGATGATGGTTGGGCGTTCAGAGCTTATCTAAGTGATAACGATCGATGGAGAAATGTACTGGATCAAAGATTTATAGAATCTGCCGAATTATTGAGATCCGTAAGACTTCCAATGGCAGTAAGAAGACGCGCAGGCTCTTATTACGATTGGAAAAGATCCGGAACTCTGCACCATAGAGACGCTACATTCCTATGGGAAAGCACTTTTAAATCTTGGCTTGAAAGAACAGCACTATGATCATCCCTAAGTTTTATTCAGATCATTTAAGCATAACATTTGATATCGAAGATGATCGCACAATATCGATTCGAAATCTTCAGTCCGAAGGTCTCTCAGAAGAAATACAGCCATTAACCTTTGATATTGATTATAATGACTGGTTTAAGATAGACAATTCAACAAGAGTCTTACTTGACTTTTACTCACCCTACCCTTTTGCTACAGAATTTGACTCTGAAGGTGTCATAGGAACAGCGGAAGGAAAGTATGTCGTCAGATATCGAGAATATCCCGTTTATGGAAGGGTTCTTAAATTAAGGTCGTACGGCCCCTTTTTAATTGACGAATCGAATTCTATTTATCAATTACCAAAGGCCATTTATGAAATAGTTGATCATTTAAAAGAGTTCAAATTTGAAAATCGGAATCAAGCTTTGGCTCATCTTGGAATTTTTCAAAAACTCATTTCGTTAACAAATGTTGAAACAACCAAAAAGCTAACAAGTCGTAAAATAATTGTCCCAGAAAAGATTCTTGTTGCACCTAAACTCACCTCAGATCTAATCAACTTATCTGTAGAAATTGGCGATGTCTCATCTGAAGAATTAAATCAGCGCATAGAGAATAGAGGTATTAGCAGCAGAATTGAAGTGACAGATCGTAACTCTGCTAGCAGAACATCTATTTTATTTTCTCAAGAACAAATTGAAGCACTTGAGCAGATTAATTCCTTTAACCGACTTGATGAAAAAGATAAACTTGAAGTAATTCAAAACCCTATCACTCTATTCGATCCAAATACTGTTGATCTAGAAAATTTCAGTAAACGTGTCGTAGATATTGGCTTTTACAGGCCTAAAGTTTATCCCTTCATTTCTCCATATAAATCTGAATGGATTCCCGGATTTGAAATCACCTCAAGAACGGGTGAAGGCACAAGACGTATCAAGTTTAAGGATCAAGATGTATTAAAAGATTTTAAATCGAAATATAAAGAGGCAGTTACTCAAAATAAGTCAACTTTCACTTATGATGACTTAGAGATTTCAGTTGAAGACGCTGTTGCGATAATCGATGTAGCCCAGAAACAGCTCGACAATCCTAAAACTCCCCAGAAAGGTACGAACGAAACAGAAGTTCTGATAATCAAACAAAATGATGAACTTTTAGAATATTGGAGTGAACAGAGTACTAACTTTGATATTGAACATAGCTTCTACCCCATACCCAATTTAAAGAGTTCAATAAGCTTAAAGCCGCACCAAAAAGAAGGAATAGCTTGGATGCAAGCCCTAATCAACGGAAATTTCCAAGGGGCTTTACTTGCCGATGACATGGGACTCGGTAAGACTATTCAGGTTTTGTCTATTGTAGACTGGTATTACAATACTGTCGATTTCAGCAAGCCTTCCTTAATCATAGCTCCTGTTTCACTCCTTGAAAACTGGAGTAAAGAATACAGTAATTTTTTCAACGCCTCTAATGTACAATTGGAGATCCTACACGGAGGATTACCTAAGGCTTTCGACAATGGAGTTGTAGAAGAACTACAACAACCTAATAAAGTTTACTTGACCAATTATGAAACGGTCAGAAATGCACAGCTGAATTTTGGAGCTGTGGATTTTTCATTGGTAATCTTAGACGAAGCACAGAAAATCAAAACCCCAGGGACTTTAGTTACCAATGCCGTTAAAGCTTTGAAATCTGAGTTTAATCTAGCTATGACCGGAACCCCGGTTGAAAATTCATATTTAGATATCTGGTGTATTATGGACTTTTGTATCCCTGGTCTCTTGAGTGATGCTAAAAGTTTTGCGGCCAAGTATCAATCACCACTAAAGAATACTCAAACGGACCTTCAAGATCTTGGTCGAAGGCTTCGTGAAGAAATTGGGGTTTTTATCAAGCGTAGGCTGAAAACTGATATAGCTGCTGATCTCCCAAAAAAAATCATTAAAAGCTATGGCGATCCTATGCCTGAAAGGCAAAAATCCAGGTATTTGGAAGTTATCGATAGTTACAGATTAGGCAGAGAAGAGCACATGCTTGTGGTACTACAAAACCTAAAGCTAATTTCTGATCATCCCTATCTAATTGATCAGGAGATTGACCAGCATCAACCAACAGAATTGATAAATACTAGTTCAAAGTTATTCAGAACAATTAACATACTTAATCATGTTGAAAGTCAAGGCGACAAGGCTATCGTCTTTGCCGAACGCAGGGACACACAACGCCTATTACAAAAAGTAATTAGACACACCTTCGGCTTTTATCCAAAAATTATAAACGGAGACACTGCGAGCTCTAAAAAATCATTATCGCGAGGACGTAGAACAAGACAGCAAATTATCGATGAATTTCAACAAACAAACGGTTTTGCTGCTATAATCATGTCACCGATTGCCGCTGGAGTTGGACTTAATGTAACTGGAGCCAATCATGTCATCCATTACTCAAGACATTGGAATCCTGCTAAGGAATCGCAAGCAACAGATAGAGCATACAGAATAGGACAGACCAAAGACGTCTATGTGCATTATCCTCAATCAGTATTTGCGGATGATTTCAAATATAAAGGTTTCGCATTGGAGTCATTTGACACAAAAATTGCTAAGCTGCTTGATAATAAATCTGAATTAGCATCACAAAGTCTATTTCCTACAGAACGTGTAGAAGTCTCTCAAAATGAAGCGTTTGAAGCTATTTTAGGCAAAACGCCAGAAAATAAAAATACAGAAGAGATTACTTCAGTTGAAACCTCGAATAGACTTACATTCAAAGAGTTATGTTACCTTAAAAACGATTTATTTGAAGCAGGTGTTGCAGCCTTGTACAAAAAAATGGGATATAATGTGCAGCTTACGCCCATTGAAGGCGATCGAGGGGCAGATATAATTGCCAAGAATAATACAGAGTCCTTGTTAATTCTTGTCAAATCCAGCAGATACAATATCGACACCAGCTGCATTAATGAAATTCTAACTGCGTTACCCTACTATAACAATCTCCAAAATTCCTCATTTAAAGCCGTCATTTTGACGAACTCTATATTCCTTCCAGCGACAAATGCCCTAGCTGCAAATAAAAACGTCAAACTAATCAATCAGTTAGAACTCGGTAGGCTATACAAGCAATTCCCAATCAATTCAAGCGAATTGAATGTTATGGAATCAAAT
>JAAXJP010000155.1 GCA_012269805.1 Rubrivirga sp. | reverse complement strand
CCCCATGGCCGACCCCGACGAGTTCCAGCAGCGCCCCCTCCGCATCGACGAGGACATGCCCGGCGTCCCCATCGAGAAGATGGCGGGCAACCGGCGGCGCCCGCTCAACGTGCTGCCCATGCAGCAGCAGGCCGGGCGGATGCCGCCGCAGGCCACGGAGGTCGAGCAGTCGGTCCTCGGCGCCATGCTCATCGAGCGCGAGGCGATCCCGAAGGCCATCGAGATCCTCCCCTCGGACGCGTTCTACGAGCCCAAGCACCAGCGCGTCTTTGAGGCCATCGAGGCCCTCTTCGAGCGCGGCAACCCCGTCGACCTCATCACGCTCACCGAGGAGCTCAAGCGGCGCGGCGACTACGACCAGATCGGCGGGTACTACCTCACCGAGCTGACGACGCGCGTCGCGAGCGCCGCCAACGTCGAGTACCACGCCCGGATCATCGCGGAGAAGAGCCTCCTCCGGAAGCTCATCACGACGATGACCGGCGTCGTCGGCCAGGCCTTCGACCCGACGACCGACGCGTTCGACCTGCTCGACAACGCCGAGCGGGAGATCTTCCAGATCTCGGAGTCGCAGCTCCGCAAGGGCGCCGTCGACATGAACTCGGTGGTGCACCAGACGATGCAGCACCTCGAGTCGATCCACGGGCGCGAGGGCGGCATCACGGGCGTCCCGAGCGGCTTTACGGCGCTCGACGCGATGACCGGCGGCTGGCAGCCGTCCGACATGGTCATCGTGGCCGCGCGCCCGTCGATGGGCAAGACGGCGTTCTCGTTGGCGATCACGCGGAACGCGGCGCTCCACCCGGAGAAGCCGGCCGGCGTGGCGTACTTCTCGCTCGAGATGAGCGCGCAGCAGCTCGCGCAGCGGCTCCTCACGTCCGAGGCCCGCGTCGACGCCCAGCGCGCGCGGACGGGCCGGCTCCACGACGACGACTGGCCGAAGCTGGCCCGCGCCGCCGGCCGGCTCTCGGCCGCCAACATCTTCATCGACGACACGCCGGGCCTCGGCATCCTCGAGCTCCGGGCCAAGTGCCGGCGGCTCAAGGCCGAGCACGGGATCGGCCTCGTCATCGTCGACTACCTCCAGCTCATGCACGGGACGGCCCAGACGAAGGGCGGCAACCGCGAGCAGGAGATCGCCCAGATCTCGCGGTCGCTGAAGGGCCTCGCCAAGGAGCTCGACGTGCCCGTCATCGCGCTCTCGCAGCTCTCGCGCGCCGTCGAGACGCGCGGCGGCGACAAGCGGCCCCAACTGAGCGACCTCCGCGAATCGGGCTCGATCGAGCAGGACGCCGACGTCGTCATGTTCATCTACCGCGCCGAGCGGTACGGGATCACGGTCGACGAGAACGGCAACTCGACCGAGGGGCTCGGCGAGCTCCTCATCGGGAAGCAGCGGAACGGCCCGATCGGCGACGTCAAGGTGGCCTTCGTCAACCAGTACGCCCGGTTCGAGAACCTCACGAGCTACGTCGCCTCCGACACCTCGGGCGGCTACGACGACTACCCGCCTCAGGGCGGCGGCGAGCTCGGCGGAGGGGACGGCTACGGAGGCGGCGGGGGCTACGACGCGCCGCCGCCGCTGCCACCGCCGGCCACCGACGCCCCGTTCTAGCCCCGCCCGCCTCGGCGGCTCACTCGCCGAGGCGGAGCGGCTCAATACACGCGTCGGCCTCGGGCCCGAGCCCAGAGGCCGACACCAGGTCGTCCAACTCATCGCGTTCGGAGCGCGCTCACCCCGCGTGGTCGCAGGACACGCGCGGGTTGAAGTCGGCGAAGAGGCCGGACGGATTGTCTCGCCACGTCCACATGTGGAGGGCCCACCCGCCGGCGCCCTCGCTCGGGACGAACGCTTGGCCGAACAGCTCGGGCGCCGGGCCGGTCTCCGGCACGACCCCGAACGGCACGATGTACTCGACGCCCACGAGGCGGAGCGCTCCGCTCCTCGTCGGCTCGTAGAGCAGGACCTCGGGCTCGACGGGGTCCAACTCGCCATCCATCAGGCCAAGATTGACGTAGTGGTGTCCCATCCCGCCGAGCTCGGGGTGCTCGACGCACGGGCTCACGACGACGGCGCCCCACCCGTCGGCGACGGCCTCGTCGACGCGGTGGTAGGCGGCCGTTGCGCGCCGAACGGTCGAGACGACAGCATGGGAGGACGCCGCCGACGCCTGCGCGTCCGACGGGACCGTGGCGACGGAGGACACGGGGTCGGGGCCGGCAGCGTCGCACGCGGCGAGTGCGAGGGTGGCGGCGAGGAGGGGAAGAATCTGGAGTCGCATGGGAGGTTGGGTTGGTGAACGAACGAGCCATATGCCCTCCACCCGAGAGGCGACGCAACGGGGGCGAAGCCCTCACTGGACATCCGAGGACGTGCCCCGACGCGCTGGCCACTCGAAAAGGCGCACAGGCGAGTCCCCTTTCCCTCCGCCCTTTCTTCGCCTGCCGTGTCGTCGTCCCCCGACCGTCCCGCCGCAGCGCTCGTCGGCGACGGCCCGGCGCCGGCCCGCTCGACGCCGGACGGCGGGTGACGGTCGGCCGGGGAGCGGGGCCTCCGTTCCTCCTGCTGGGCGCTCGGATGCTCGCCGCCGACCTCCGCGGGCGCCGCCAGCCCAACGGGGACCCGGTCTGCCTCAAGGGCCGCCCGGCCGCGCCGCCGGGGTGGGGTAAGCCGGCACCGCGCCGGGGCGTCCGGGGCACATGGCAGACCCCATCGACTCGCGCGTCGGCATCGGGCACGTCCACCTCAAGGTGGCCGACCTCGACCGTGCGCTCGCCTTCTACCGCGACGTCCTCGGGTTTGAGGTCACGCAGCGGGTCGGCGCGCAGGCCGCGTTCCTCTCGGCCGGCGGCTACCACCACCACCTCGGGCTGAACACGTGGGAGAGCCGTGGCGGCTCACCCCCGCCGCCGGGCACGACCGGACTGTACCACGTCGCGATCCTCTACCCCGACCGCGCGACGCTGGCCGACGCGCTCCGGCGGCTCGTCGCGGCGAGCTGGCCACTCGATGGGGCCTCGGACCACGGCGTGAGCGAGGCGCTCTACCTCCGCGACCCCGACGGCAACGGTGTCGAGCTGACCCGCGATCGGCCCGAGGCCGAGTGGCCCCGCGACGCCGACGGCACCCTGGCGATGACCACCGGCCCGCTCGACATGCGCGCGCTCCTCGCCGAGGCTACGCCGCCCGCGTGAGGACATCGAGGCGGTAGCCTTCGGCGCGGTGGCACCAGTGACCGTCCCACGCCGCGTGATCGCGCGCCGTGGCGTGGACGGCGTCGGCCGTCTGGGGGTAGTCGGTCTCGCCGGTCCAATGGACCAGGACGAGGTGGCCGCCCACCCCGACGCTAGCCGACAGCCGGTCGAGCGCCGCGGCCCAGTCGGCCGGGGCGAGATAGTAGCCGACCTCGCTCACGACGGCCAGGTCGAACGGACCGGCCGGCGCCTCGCCCGGAAGCGCCCGCTGCTCGAACGTCACGTGGTCCAGGCGCGCGCACCGCCGCCGCGCCCGGGCAAGCGCCGCGCCCGACACGTCGATCGCGAGGAGCCGGCCGCAGCGCGGGGCCAGCCGCTCGGTCAGCACGCCGATCGAGCAGCCGACTTCGAGGGCCGAGCCGTAGCGAGCCCGGGGCAGCGCGGCGAGCGTGGCCGCGTACTTGGCCGCCTCGTACGAGCTCGTCGCGTACTCCCACGGGTCGGCCTCGGCTCGGTAGAGCCGGTCGAAGTAGGCCGGGGCGATGGACCCCGACGCCGTCCGATGCGCCGTGGTGGGCGGGGGGTTAGGCAAATCCAAACGGGCCCGGGCACCACGGTCGGCGCGTTTCGAGGAACAGCTCCCACGGCCGCTCGAAGAGAGCCAGCGTCTCGTCGTCGAGCGTGAACCCGTCGGGGTCGTCGTCGATGAGCGCCGTCGTCTGGGAGCGGTGGGCGGCGATGGCCCGGCGCTTCCGGTCGAGGACGTCCGTCACGTCGAGCCGCCACGCCTGGGCCTCGCCGGCCCGCGGCGCCGCGTCGCCTTCTGCCGCCGACCATGCCCACACGGGGTACTCGATCCAGCGCGGCGGCTCGTCCATCTGCGCGGCCGCCGCGCACGCGAGCGCCCACGTCCCGACGTGGTCGCAATGCGGGTCGCGTCGCCACGGGACGAGGACGGTCTCGGCACCGGTAAGGACCTCGGCGAGCTCGCCGGCCGCTCTGTCGAACGCCGGGGAGCCTTCCTCCGGGAGACCGCAGTCAGGGTGACGGAGGAACGTGACGGCGTCGGGGTCGAGGCCGAGCGCGGCGACGGCGGCACGGGCCTCAGCCTCGCGGAGCTGGCGGAGCCGAGGCGCAGGGTAGGCGGCCGAGTTCGGGTGCGACTTGCACCCGTCGGTCACGACCACAACGCGCGTGGGGGCGCCCGCCTCGGCGAGGAGCGCGAGGAGGCCGCCGCAGCCGAGCGACTCGTCGTCGGGGTGCGGGGCGAGGACGGCCGTCGCACCGAGGGCGAGCGCGTCGTGCGGGGGGCGGAGCGGGTGGCGTTCGGGGTTGAGAAGGATCGACATGGTCTTAGAGGTCGGAGCCGAGCGGCGGGCGGCGCTCGGCGGCGAAGAAGGCGCCCGCCTCCGCGAGGGCGCCGTCGGGGTCGGGCTGGCGGAGGTAGAGCCGGAGGTCGCGGCCGACGCGCTCGAGCACGCCGGGCCGCCCGAGCCCGCGCGCGCCGACGGCCCGGTCGGTCCGCTCCAACACGTCGAGGCAGACGCGCTCGATGGCCGACCGCGCCATCCGGGCGTAGGCGCAGACGGCGTCGGCCTCGGCACCGCCGAGTCGGGAGGCGCCGAGGAGCCAGAGCCGGCCGGTCTCGAGGAGCGTCGCGACCTCGCCGAGGCGGACTTGCTGGACGGGGTGCCCGGCCCGCCCGAGGCCGGTGAGGTAGGAGACGGCGGCGTCCGCGAGGGCCTGGGCGCCGCCGAGTTGGACGGCCGCGAACCGGACCGCCCCGCCGGTGAAGAGCGGCTCGCGGAGATAGTCGCCGGGCGCGCCGAGCAGGCAGTCGGCCGGGACCTCGGCGCCGGAGAAGTCGACCCGACCGCTCCGGGACGCGCGCATCCCCTCGGCCCGCCACCACTCCGGCTGGTCCTCGACGTGGAGCGCGTCGGTGGGGAGGACCGCCATCTGCCAGCCGTCGCCGAGGGCGCCGGGAACGAGCGGGCGCGTGACGAAGGCGCCGCCCGTCGCGAACGTCTTGGCGCCCTCGACCCGGACCCGGTCGCCACCGCGGGTATAGCGGACGCCATCGGACGGGATCTCGGTGTTCCAGACGCCGAAGAGGTGGCCATCGCGAGCGTCGGCGGCCCAGCGCGCTTGTTGGGTTTCGGTCCCGTACGCGTCGATCAGCACGAGCGCGTTGACGTGGCCCTCCCAGATCCGCCCGAGCGGGAGGCTCCCGCGGCCGACCTCGGCGAGCGCGAGGCAGAGGGCGTGGTCGGAACCCGGCGCCGTGCCGAGCCCGAGCCCGCCATGCTCGGCGGACAGCGGGGCCGTCAGCAGGCCCGTCTGGCGGAGCGCGGCCAGCCCGGCCTCGGGGAAGCCACGGGGCCGGTCGTCGGCCTCGGCGTGGGCGGCGGCCACCTCCGCGACCTCGCGGGCAGCGGCGAGCGCGTCGGCCCAGGGCGCGGCCTGGCCATCGCCGCCGAGGGAGAGCGTGGGGAGCGTCGTCATGCGGCGAGGGCGAAGGCGGGGGGCGCGGCGAGGCAGGTGGCGCGGTCGAGCCGGGCCGCTAGGGGGAGCGGGCGGAGCCGGGCGATCCGCCGCCGGAGGTCGGCGATCGCGGCGGCGAGCGGCTGGCCGAGTCCGGGGAGCGGCTCGGGCGTCGTGCGGAGCGCGCGGGGCGGAGGGGCGTCGGGCGCCTCGGCCAGAGCGAGCCCGAGGCGGGCGAGGCGGCGCTCGGCGTCGGCCGCCGGCTCCACGAGCGGCTCGCGCCCGTCGGCGACCGCGTCGGCCCAGAAGCGGAACGCGTCGGCGAGGCCACCGGGGGCCCGCCCGACGCTCCGCGCCGACGTCCGCACGCGAACGCCCGCGCTGTGGCCGCGCCGCGCGCCGGCCGCGACGCG
>JAAXJP010000018.1:289-6098 GCA_012269805.1 Rubrivirga sp. | reverse complement strand
ACTTCCTCCCCCTGACATGCGCATTTTTGAAAACACCTCGTTCGACTTTCTGAGCTCGAACAAGGACAGCTACATCATCTCGGGCGTCCTGCTCCTGGTCGCCATCGTCTCCCTGATCTACCCGGGCCTCGAGGCCGGGATCGACTTCAAGGGCGGCACCGAGTTCATCGTCACCACCGAGACCGCCATCCCGTCCACTGAGGCCGCTTCGGCGCTTGGCGACGCGACCGGCGAGATCTTCGAGGTCAAGGAGTACGGCAACGAGCAGACGCTCCTGATCCGGACGGCCGCCGGCGGCGACGCCGAGGCCCTCCAGAACACGGTCGTCAACACGATCGAGAGCTCGTTCGCGGGCTCGAGCCCACGCGTCGACGGGACCTACTCGGTCGGCCCCCGCATCGCGTCGGACCTCAAGGAGAAGGCGATCGTCCTCGTGCTCGGCGCCCTGTTCGTGATCCTCCTGTACATCTTCGTCCGGTTCGACTGGCGCTACGCCGTGGCCGCCGTGCTCACGCTGGCCCACGACGTCGTGATCGTGCTCGGGCTGTTCGCGCTGTTCCACAACGTGACGCCGTTCTCGCTCCAGATCGACCAGGCCATCATCGCGGCGCTCTTGACGATCGTCGGCTACTCGATCAACGACACCGTCGTCGTGTTCGACCGGATCCGCGAGTACGCGCTCCTCTTCAAGACGGAGCCGTACGCCGAGACGGCCAACCGGGCCATCAACACGACGCTGTCGCGGACGATCCTGACCTCGGGCACGACGCTCATCGCGGTCCTGATCCTGTTCCTGATCGGCGGCGAGGTCCTCAAGGGCTTCTCGCTCGCGCTCCTCGTGGGCATCGCGATCGGGACGTACTCGTCGATCTTCGTGGCGAGCCCGATCGTCGTCGCGCTGCGCGAGCGGTACGCGCCGGCCCGGCGCGTGGTCACGGCGAACGCGTAGGCGAGGCCTGGTCGGGGCTCCGGACGGAGCCCCCGACGCTTCACGGAACGGACGGCCCCGCGGGGCCGTCGGGAGGGGCGGGCGCCCGTAGCTTGGGCGGCCCGCCCCTCTTCCTGTCATGCAGATCCAGAGCTCCAGCCAGGACGGCGTCGCCGTCCTCACCCTCGACGGCGACGTCCTCGGCGGCCCCGACGGGTCCGCCCTCCACGACGCGCTCGCCGAGGCGCGAGGGGACGGCCCGCTCAACGCGGTCGTCGACCTCTCGGGCGTCCGGTTCATGAACTCGTCCGGCCTCGGCATGCTCGTCGGCGCCCTCACGACGGCCCGGAACACGGGCGGCGACCTCCGCCTCGCGGCCGTCGCCGAGCGTGTCCTCGCCATCCTCCAGGTCACCCAGCTCGACGGCGTCTTCCAGCGCTTCGACTCCGTCGGCGCCGCCGTCGGCAGCTTCGCGGCATGAGGGAAGGGGCATGAGGTATGGGGCTGTTCCCCGCCTCGTGCCTCGTGCCTCATCCCCCTTGCCTCACTTTACCATGCCAGTTTCCGTCGTCATCGGCGCCCAGTGGGGCGACGAGGGGAAGGGGAAGGTCGTCGACCTCCTCGCCCCGACCATGGACGTCGTCGCCCGCTACCAGGGCGGCGCCAACGCCGGCCACACCATCAAGTGGGGCGACGAGACGTTCGTGCTCCACCTCATCCCGTCGGGCATCTTCCACGACGACACGACGTGCGTGATCGGCAACGGCGTCGTGATCGACCCGGCGGCGCTCGTCGAGGAGATCGGCCAGATCGAGGAGCTCGGCTACGGCGTCGAGGGCCGGCTGAAGATCAGCCACAACGCCCACCTCATCATGCCGTACCACAAGGCGCTCGACGAGGCCAAGGAGCGTTGGCGCGACGCGGAGGCCATCGGCACGACCGGGCGCGGCATCGGCCCGGCCTACGTCGACAAGTTCGCGCGGTCCGGCATCCGGGTCGTCGACCTCCTCGACCGCGACGGGCTGGCGAGGAAGCTCCGCGACGCGCTCGCCGAGAAGAACGAGATCCTCTCGTCGGTCTACCGCTCCGACAAGCTGGACGTCGAGGCCATCGTCGAGGAGTACGTCGAGTTCGACCAGCTGATCGACCCGTACGTGACCGACACGTCGGCCTTTCTCAACGACGCGCTCGCGGAGGGGCAGCACGTCCTGGCCGAGGGCGCGCAGGGATCGCTCCTCGACGTCGACCACGGGACGTACCCCTATGTGACCTCGAGCCACCCGACCTCGGGCGGCGCGTGCACCGGGCTGGGCGTCCCGCCGACGAGCATCGACCGTGTCATCGGCATCGTCAAGGCGTACTCGACGCGCGTCGGCAACGGGCCCTTCCCGACCGAGCTCGAGGACGAGATGGGCGAGCGGCTCCGCGCCGAGGGCCACGAGTTCGGGGCGACGACGGGCCGCCCGAGGCGGTGTGGGTGGCTCGACCTCGTCGCGCTCAGCTACACGTCGCGGCTCAACGGGTTCACGGAGCTCGCGGTCACGAAGCTCGACGTGCTCGCCGGTCTCGACGAGCTCCGGGTCTGCACGGCCTACGAGATCGACGGCAAGACGACGACGCGCTTCCCGACCGACCTCCGCTCGCTCAGCCGCGCGACGCCGGTCCTCGAGACGCTCCCGGGCTTCTCCGGCGACCTCTCGGGCGCCCGCGAGATGGGCGACCTCCCAGACGCCGCGCGCGACTACCTCCAGTTCGTGAGCGACCACCTCGGCGTGCCGATCACGGTGATCGGGACCGGCCCGAAGCGCGAGGAGACGCTCGTCGCGGCGTGACGAGCTCAGCGTTCGGAGTTTCCCTCTGCTCCGACCCCTGACCTCCGCCTCCCGACCTCGCCGTGTCGGCCTACCGCACGAGCACGAAGCTCAAGCTCGGCCTCATCCTGGCCGCCGTCGCCATCGGCGTCGCGTCGCTGGCCTTTACGCAGCGGCTGGCGGACCGGCTCGAGGCGCAGGACGAGCAGGCCGTCGAGCTCTGGGCGCAGGCCATCGAGTTCCAGTTCCAGGTCTCCGCCCAGGCGGCCGGCCCCGGGCCTGAGGTGTGGGACGGCATCGCCGAGGCGGTCCGGGCCGGCGACCTCGACCCGGCCCGGCGCGACGCGCTCCTCGCCGCCGTCGACACGCTCCGCGACGGGCCGCCGTCGGACGGGCTCGACTTCGTGTTCTCGGAGATCATCGAGCCCAACCGGTTCTCGATCCCGGCCGTCATCACCGACACGGCCATGACGGCGGCGACGCTCTCGCGCAACGTGCCCGAGGACGCCGACCTCCTCGCGCTCGCCCGGGAGATGGACGACGTCCACCCGCCGATCCGGATCGAGGGGTTCGGCGGCCAGCTCGTCCACTACGGCGAGAGTCCGCTGGCGCGGATGATCCGGCTGTTCCCATACGTCCAGCTGGCCGTCGTGGCGCTCTTCGTGCTCGTCGGGTACCTCGGGTTCTCGTACGTCCGCCGGAGCGAGCAGTCGAGCCTGTGGGTGGGCATGGCGAAGGAGGCCGCCCACCAGCTCGGGACGCCGCTGTCCTCGATGATGGGGTGGGTCGAGCTCCTCCGCCTCGGCGATGCCGCGGACCCGGAGATGGTGGCCGACGAGCTCGAACACGACGTCGAGCGTCTTCGCCGGGTGGCCGACCGGTTCGAAAAGATCGGTTCCGTCCCCGCGCTCGTCCCGACGCCCGTCCGCCCCGTCCTCGACACCGTCGCCGACTACATCCGCCGCCGCGTGCCGACGAGCGGGCCGCCCGTCACGATCGCCGTCGACGTGCCCGACTGGCTGACGGCGCGGCTCAACGTGGAGCTGTTCGAGTGGGTGATCGAGAACCTGCTCAAGAACGCGCTCGACGCGATGGAGGGCGTCCCCGGGCCGCACCGGATCGCGATCACCGGGACCGAGCTGAGTGGCGAGGTGGTGCTCCTCGTGCGCGACACGGGCAAGGGGATGGACCGCGCGACGGCCCGCCACGTGTTCCGGCCAGGCTTCTCGACCAAGCGCCGCGGGTGGGGGCTGGGACTCAGCCTCGCCCGACGGATCGTCGACGAGTACCACGCCGGCCAGATCACCGTCGACAGCTCAGCGCCCGGGGAGGGCGCGACGTTCAAGATCGTCCTCGAGGCAGCGGACCCGGTCGTCGAGCCAGCCCCGGAACCGACCAACACCTAGAACAGCGAGCCCATCTCGGCCTGGAGCGCCTCGGCGGTCTCGCCGGCCGGGCCCCCGAGGCGGGCGCGGACGTCGTCGAAAAAGTCCGGGCCGTAGTCGCGGGTTCGAATCGTGATCGGCATCGGGACCGCGTGGCCGAGCAGCAGCGCCTGCTGCTTCGAGTCGAGCGAGGCGAGGATCTGGCGGAGCCCGCTCGCTCCGGGCGTCCCGACGAGGGCCGCCGCGATGTCCTTCTCGTCGTTGAGCTGGGCGACCAACTTCGTCCCGATCTGCGAGAGCACCTCCTCGTCGATCCCGCTCGGCCGTTGGTCGACGATGAGGAGCGACACGAAAAACTTCCGCATCTCGCGGGCGATCTTCCCGAACGGCGTCTCGCGGGCGGTCTCGGGGCCGAGGAAGTTGTGGGCCTCCTCGATCGTGATGAGGAGCTGCTGCGGCTTGTCGGCCTCGCTTTTGGTGGCCTCGTATTCCTCCATCTTCCGCTCGTAGCGGTCGCGGAGCCGCCGCGTGATGACGTTGGCGACGAGGAGGTAGACGAGGAGCGACTTGTACCGACCGAACTGGAGCACGACCGACCGGCCCCGGTCGAGCGACTCGAACAGCTCGTCGATCGCGTCGCGCTTGCCGGCCGAGGGCTCGGTGTGGAAAAACGGGAGGCCGTCGAGCCGGTCGAGCTTCCGTTTGAGGGCGGAGAGCGCGCCGGGGTGGGCGCCGGTCTCCTCGGCCATCGCCTCGACCTCCGCCGGCTCCGCCTTGAGCAGCCGCGACAGCCAGTTCTTGCCGTACTGCTTTTTGAGCCCGTACGTGCTCTCGGTCGCCGTGGCGTTGAGGTTCAGGGTCTCGCGGAGCGGGAGCACGTCCTCCGGCTCGACCTGGTCGGCGTAGAGGTGGAGCTCGACGTCGGCCGACTGGTGGCGGCGACGGAGGGCCTGCGGGTCGAGCGTGACCAGTTGCACGCGCGTCGGGAAGAGGTCCTTGAGGCCTTGCACGAACGCGCCCTCGCCCTCGCCCGCCTCCTGGCGAACAGCGTACCCGTACTCGCCGTGCATGTCGAACACGAGCGACGCCGCGCGGCCGGTCGCGATCGTGCCCGCCAGCAGGAGGCGCGTCAGGAAGCTCTTGCCCGTCCCGGTCTTGCCGAACACCGCGTTCGAGCGCTCCACGAACCGGGCGAGGTCGAGGCACACGGGCGAGTCCATCCCCAGCGGCGTGCCGACGTGGAGAAAGCGGTCGCCGCCATCGGCCGCCTCGGACCCGAACACGCGGGCCACGTCGTCGTCGGTCGCCTCGCCGACGGCCGAGAAGTGGGCCGGGATCGTCTTGACGGGGAGCGGGGCGCGATCGCTCAGCCCGTTCTCGACCATCAGCTGCGGGCGGAGCGAGACGGTCGCGTAGGTCCCGGAGCCCTGGAGCACGCGCCGGAGCAACTCCTCGTCCTCGCCCGGCGGCCGGAGCAGGATGCCCTCGTTGGCCGCGTCGATCTTGAGGTCCGTGATGAGGGAGAAGAAGTCGTACGCCTCGCCCTCGACCACGACGAACGTGCCGGCCGTGACGGACTCGACGGACCGCGACGGCGAGAGCTTCATCTCGACGCCGCCGGCGAGGGAGCCGTGGGTGAGGACGCCGACGCGGGCACGCTGGGACATGAGGCGGGAGGGGGGGAC
>JAAXJP010000018.1:0-279 GCA_012269805.1 Rubrivirga sp. | reverse complement strand
TCACGGCCGCCCAGCTGCGTCCGCCGCGGCGCCGAGGCGGGCTAGTCGACCGGCGGCTTAAGGAGGCCGTCGCCCTTCCGCCCCTTCTGACCGAACAGGGTGTCGAGCACGTCGTCGCGCGTGAGCAGCGCCGTCAGCCCCGCGATCACGAGGTCGCCGACGAGCCGCCGCGTCGTCCCGAGGCGGAAGATCCCCCGGAGCAGGCCCGAGACCGTCTTGAACAGCAGTGGGACGAGCAGGAGGGCGCCGAGAAAGCCGAGGGCGACTTCGAGGAGGGAC
>JAAXJP010000618.1 GCA_012269805.1 Rubrivirga sp. | reverse complement strand
GGTTGGGAGTGTCCCTCTCAACTTCCCTGCCCTTCGCGTGAGACGCTCTCTACTCCTCCGCCCGGCGCTGCTGCTGCTGGCGCTCCTCCTCTCCGCCCCGGCCGTGCTGGCGCAGGCCGTCATCAGCGACGGCCTGCTCGCCGAACTCGACGCGCTCGGCCCCGCCGAGACCACGACCGTCGTCGTGACCTTCGACGGCGACGGCCCGCTGACGACCGCCCAGCGGCAGGCGCTCCTGAGCCTCGGCATCACCCGGGGCATCACGATGCAGTCGCTCCCGATCGCGGGCGTCCTCGCGACGCCGGCCCAGGTGGCCGGGCTCCAGAACACGCCGGGCGTCCGCTCCCTCTGGGACAACCACGCCGTCGAGCTCTACAACGCCGACGCGACCGAGCTCACCGGCGTCAACGGCGTCCGCACCGACGACCAGTTCCGGCAGATGAACGGCGGGCTCCCGGTCTCGGGCAAGGGCGTCGGCGTCGTCGTCCACGACTCGGGCATCGACGGGACGCACCCCGACCTCCAGCTCGGGCGGAACCTCGTCCAGAACGTGCTCGGCAGCCAGAACCTCAGCTCGTTCACGAGCCTGATGCCGATCACCTACCTCGAGGACCAGCCCAACACCGACACCAACTCCGGCCACGGCACGCACGTCGCCGGGACCGTCGGCGGGACCGGCGCGGCGAGTGGGGGGCTCCACGCGGGCGTGGCCCCCGGGGCCGACCTCATCGGCTACGGCTCGGGCGGCGTGCTCCTCGTGCTCGACGTCGTCGGCGGGTTCGATTACACGATCACCAATCAGTTCCGCTACGGCATCCGGATCATCACCAACTCGTGGGGCGGCGCGGGCGCCTTCGACCCGACGCACCCGGTCAATGAGGCGTCCTACCGGACGTACCAGCGCGGGATCGCGGTCTTTTTCGCGGCCGGCAACGACGGCCCGAACGCGAGCACCCACAGTCGCTACTCGAAGGCCCCCTGGGTGATGTCGGTGGCTGCCGGCAACAAGGACGGCGCCACGCTCGCCGGCTTCTCCAGCCGCGGCACGGCCGGAGAATCGGAGACGATCACGACCTACGACGGCAAGACGTGGACGCGCGTCGACGAGCCCTCGATCACGGCGCCCGGCGTCGGCATCATCTCGGCGTGCTCGACGGGCTCGCCGCTGTGCGCGCTCGGCGTCCAGGCCGACAACGTCCGCTACACCTCGATGCAGGGGACCTCGATGGCCACGCCCCACGTGGCCGGCATCGCCGCGCTGATGTTCGAGGCCAACCCGATGCTCACGCCCGACGAGGTCTACGGCATCCTCCGCGGCACGGCCACCCCGCTCGACTACGAGGCGTGGGAGGCCGGCGCCGGCTACGTCAATGCCTACGCGTCGGTCGCGGCCGCCTTCGGCCTCGACCCGACCCCGTACCTCAAAACGCTCGACGACGACGACCAGCAGCTCCCGGCCGGCGTCATGCTCGTCGACGAGACGGGCGACGCGGGCGCCGAGGGCACCGACATCACCCGCGTCACGCTCTTCGAGGAGGACGCGGCCACGTTCCAGGTGGCCCTCGAGGTCGCCGACCTCGACCTCGCCACGCCGAGCACGATGCTCGCGCAGGGCCTCCAGGTCGGGGCCATGCAGGACTACTCGGTCGAGTTCGACCTCCTCAAGGCCGACGGCGAGACCGTTCGGTACACGCTCTCCGCCAAGCGGACGCTCGTGAGCGCCGGGACCGACGGCGTCGCCCTCGACGCGCCCTCGTTCGACTACGGCGTCCGCGCCGCGAACGGCTCCGGCCGTGGGATGGGCGACCTCCCCGGCATCTGGGACGCCGACGCCGGGACCATCACCTGGATCGTCTCGACCAGCCTCCTGACCGTCGCCGCGCCCCCGGCCGACCTCACGGCCGACATCGACGACACGGGCCGCCCGGCCGCGGCCGGCGACGTGCTCGCCGCGTTCAGCGCCGACGTCGCGACGGCCGTCTGGGGCGGCGTCGTGGGCATCACCCCGGGCCAGACCAACTACGACTCGGCCTCCGGGACCGCCCGCCACACGCTCGGCGAGGAGGGCTCGGGGACGACCCCCGGCGACGACGACGACGACGAGGAGACGCCGCCGGGCCAGGACCCGAAGGCGTGGAAGAACGTGCGCCCGACGCTCGCCTGCGTCGTCGACCACGAGGACGGCACGTTCACGGCCCGCTTCGGCGTCCGCAACGACAACCCGACGGCGACGACCCTCGCGGTCGGCGTGCGCAACTTCTTCTTCCCGTTCCCGGCCGACCGCGGCCAGCCCACGGCGTTCGCCGCGGGCACCGAGGAGGTCGTGTTCGAGGCGGACTCGGAGGCCAAGTTCCTCATCTGGAAGCTGGGCCGCCGGACGGCCGTGGCGAGCCTCCGCGCGGAGCGCTGCCCCGACCCCGATCCCCAGGTCGTCGTCTCGGTCATCGACTCGGGCATCAACCCGTACCACGCGTTCTACCACGCCGGCTCCGAGATCTACCAGAGCGACGCGCCCAGCGCCGTGACCGCTGAGGTCCGCGAGCAGTTCGGGATCGACGAGGCCCACACGCTCCGCCTGACCCGGACCGGCGACTTCGCCGCCGACTTCGCCGCCGACGCCGCCCTCTGGGCGTCCGTCGTGCCCGGCGAGGTCTACTGGTTCGAGGGGACGAACGTCCTCGCCGCCAGCTTCGACGCCGGCAGCCGGATCATCCTGCCCGACGACGAGGACGACACGCACGGCGTCGGCACGTCGGCGGCCGTGCTCCGGGCCAACCCCGAGGCCGTCGTCCTCTTCCTCGAGGGCGTCACCGACGAGGCCGAGACGTTCGCGTTCACGCACCCGTCGGTCGACGTCGTCTCGACCTCGTACGGCCCGGTGGGCAGCCTCCCGCTCCCGTACCACATCAACAACTCGTACCTCGGCGTCGTCGAGAACGGGAAGCTCCACGTCGGCGCCGCCGACAACTCGCCCTCGACGGCCATCCAGGACGGCACCGCCGGCCCGTGGTGGAGCATCGGCGTGGCCGGGTTCGAGGAGGGCGACTCGGAGGGCAAGCAGCTCCTCAGCGGCACGCTCCCCGACGTCGTCGGCGACTTCTACCAGACGCTCCCGTACTGCGCCGAGTGCGAGGACGGCGAGCGCGGCGTCGGCGGCACGTCGTTCGCGACGCCCCGCACGGCCGGCACGCTCTCGGCCGTGATCCTCGAGGCCCGCCGCGAGGCCGGCCACCTCGGCGGGATCGCCGAGGTCGACGGCCAGAACGTGATGGCGGCCGGCAACGGCCTCTCGATCACCAACTGGGAGGTCCGCCGGGCGATGGAGGAGGCCGCCTACATCCCGACGCTCGACGAGTACGACCCGCAGGCCGCGGCCTTCGACCTGCTGGGCCTGCCGGTCCCGCCGGCCGGCGCGTATGCGCTCGTCGGCTGGGGCGCCGTCACGCCGGACCCCGAGCACGCCGTCATCCCCGAGATGCTCGCCCAGCTCGGCATCGGCGGCGCGCCGACGCGCTCGAAGAGCTTCGACACGTGCGAGTTCATGGCGACGGTCGTCGACGCCCGCGCGCTCTACTGGAACACGGTCGCCATCGAGAGCGAGAGCTACATGATCGGCGGCACCGACGACTACATCTACTGCAACGCGCCCGACGCGTCGCAGGCGATGTCGACGCCGGCGATGGCGTCGGTCGAGGCCGAGGCCTTGACGCTGGGCGTGCCGTACCCGAACCCGGTCCGCGCCCAGGCGACGGTGGCCTTCGAGCTGCCCGAGAGCGGGGCCGTGCGCCTGGCGGTGTACGACCTGCTCGGACGGGAGGCCGCCGTCCTCGCCGAGGGCGTGCAGCCGGCCGGCGCCCACACGGCGCGCGTCGACGCGAGCCGCCTGGCGAGCGGCGTCTACCTCGTCCGCCTCGACGCGGCCGGGCAGACGCTGACGCACCAGCTGACGGTGGTCCGCTAAGGCCACGCGGGTTACCGCTCAGTTCGGGGGGCGCCGGCGGTCGGTCGGCGCCCCCCATCGTATGCGGGGGCTGAACGGCCTCCGCGCCCCATGCGGAGCGCTCAGGCGACGGCGAGCCCCGTGGGGGGCGGTGCGACCGCGTCGCCCTCGGGCGCCTGGGGGAGGGCGAACCAGAACCGCGTGCCCTCGCCGGGCCAGCTCTCGACGCCGCACGTCCCGCCGAGCCGCTCCGCGATCCGGCGGACGATCGACAGGCCGAGGCCGTGCCCGTCTACCCCGGTCGTCTGGCCCCGGGAAAACGCGACGAACAGGCCGGCCTGGACCTCCGGCGAGAGCCCGGGGCCGTCGTCGTGGACCCAGAAGCGGGCCTGGCCGGCCGCCGTGACGTCGGCGCCGAGCGTGACGGTCGGGCCGCCGTACTTCGCGGCGTTGGAGAGGTAGTTGACCCAGATCTCCTCGACCCACGGCGCGTGGCCGACCGCGACCGGCCACCGCTCGGGGGCGGCGGCCGGCTCGACGACCTCGGTGCCGGCCTGGCGGAGGCGGCCGAGGGCCTCCGCGACGATCTCGCCCATCGCCATCGGCCGGGGCTCGACCGACGCCCGGCGGACGCCTGCCAGCAGGAGCAGCTCGTGGACGACGGCCCCCATCTTCTGCGCGGCCCGCACGACGCCGTCGGCCAGCTCGCGGTGCTCCTCGCGCGGGAGGCCCAGCCCCTCGTCGCGGAGGACCTCGGCCCACCCGATCACGCCCTGGACGGAGTTCTTGAGGTCGTGGGCGACCGTGTGGGCGAACGCGTCGAGCTCCTCGTTCCGGCTCTGGAGCTCGGCGTTGGCGTGGTACAGGTCCACGTTGGCGCGGTGGAGGGCGGCCCGTTCGTCCCGCAGGCGCGTCACGTCGTGGAGCAGGACGAGGCGGCCCGTCGGGTGGCCGGCGTGGTCGGTGAGCGGCGAGACGCGGAGGTCGTAGTGCCGGCCCCGAAGGCGGACCGGCTCGGCCGGGGCCGCGTCGACGGCGCGGGCGAGGGCCGGGGCCGTCTCGTGGAGCGAGCGGCCGAGCACGGCCCCGCCCTCGCCGAGGGCCCGCCGGAGTGCCGGGTTGAGGTCGGCCACGCGGCCCCGGTCGTCGAGCACGACCATCCCCTCGCGGAGGTCGTCGACGAGGGCGGCCCGCGCGATGGGCTGGAGGTCGAGGAGCTGGTAGCGGACGAGGCCGAGGGCGAACGCGCCTGACGAGATCGCCATCACGATGGGCGTAAAGTCCTTGGCGGTGGGGCCGAGGCCGAGCAGGTAGACCACGTTGAGCGCCAGGGGTACGAACGCGCCGACGACGATCCACCGCGAGAGGTCGCGCGAGCGGGCGTCGGTCCCGGCGTAGACCCACAGCATCACGCCGAGCGAGACGGTCACCGCGACCCACATCACCCCGGTCTGGACCCACGCGAGCGGGCCGAGGGTGTAGGTCACGCCCAGCAGCGGCCCGTCGGGCGCGACCTCCCAGGCGGCCCAGACCAGCCGGTGGGCGTCGTTCGTGAGCGCGAGGCCCCCGTACACGAGGCACCACACGCTGAGCGCGACCATGGCCATGCGGGCGGTCCGCGTGAACCGGTCGGTGTAGCTCAACACAAACGCGAACCACGCCACGCCGACGAGGGGCGCCCACAGGAACGTGGCCTGGGCCAGCCGGACCGTCGTCTCGGGCGAGGTGGCAAGCACGCTGAGGGCGTCGCACACGAGCCAGCCGGTCTCGGCGACGGAGAAGGCCACAAGCGCCCATCCGCCCGAGGCGTCGCGCCGCCGCCACGCGACGAGGCCGACCACCAGCATGAGGAGGGCGGCGAGCGGCGCGAGGGCGAGGAAGAGGAGAGACTCCACTGAGCGTTAGGGGACGCGCCCCGTGACATCGGTCGTGTGGGACCCGCGCTTAATCGTACGGCGGCCTTGGGCCGTTCAGACCCCGGCCGCGCGGGACCCGGCTCGCCGCGAAGGGGCCCCTCACCGTTCGCGCCCCGCCCGCCGGCCCCGCCCGCCTCGGCGCCGCGGCGGGCGGCCTCGCGCTGCGCCTCGGCGCGCCGCCGGCTGCCGTCGGGGTCGCCGGGGGCCGGGATGCGGTCGCCGGCGGGGCGGGCCGGCGCCCCGCGGGGG
>JAAXJP010000707.1 GCA_012269805.1 Rubrivirga sp. | reverse complement strand
ACTCACGACCGAGGCGGGGGGACGCGTCGGGGCGTGGGGCCTCACGCCAGGGGCGCCCGTAGCTTCTCCTCCCACCGATCCGATCCCGATGCGCCCCGCCCTGCTGCTCCTCGCCCTCGCCACGCTCGCCGCCTGCTCCGAGCCGGGCCCGCCGGCCACGCCGCCCGAGGGCTGGGTCGAGGCCACCCCGACGCGCTGGTACCTCCCGGGGACCGACACGACGGCCGCCTTCCGCGACCTCACGACGATCGAGGCCATGGGCGTCGCCCGCGACGAGTCCGAGTTCGTCCGCTGGGTCCAGGAGCAGATGACGGACATCTACCGGACCGACCCCGAGACGGTCGATTCGGTCTTCGCCGCCGAGTTCCTCGACGACGTCCAGGCCGGCGTCCCGGAGGGCGAGGACTACGGCGCGGCGGCCGACGCGCTCGTGAACCAGATCAAGACCGACTTTTTCCAGCGCTACAACGCCTCGCGTTACGACCCGCCCGCCGAGCCGCTCGCCGTCCCCGACAGCCTCTCGGACGCGTCGGGCCGGATCGCCGTCCAGGTCTACGTCGACGAGGCCAACGAGCCCGTCGCGATCAAGCTGGTGGAGGGGACGGGCACCGCGCTCGACCAGATCTTTATGCGCCGCGTCCTCAGCAGCACGTTTACCGACGCGTGGGTCCGCCCGGCGGCCGGGCGCGTGGGCGGCGTCGAGATCCCGAACTGGGTCCACGTCTCGAGCGACTTCGGGGCGTAGGGGCGTGACGCTCGACGTGCTCCCCGGCCGCCTCGCCGTGTGCCGGCTGGCCCCGTCCGCCTCGGTGGCGCCGTGGATGCAGGCGGGCGCGCTGTGGAGCGTGACGCGGACCGACGCCGAGCTGTCGGTCGTCTGCGCCGAGGGCGCCGTGCCCGAGGGCGTGACGGCCGAGCGCGGGTGGCGCGCGCTCCGCGTGCGCGGGCCGCTCGACTTCGCGCTGACCGGCGTCCTCGCTGGCCTCGCCCGTTCACTCGCCGAGGCGGACGTCTCCATCTTCGCCGTCTCGACGTTCGACACCGACGTTCTGCTCGTGAAGGCGGACCGGCTGACCGACGCGGTCGGGGCGCTCCGCGCCGCCGGGCACGACGTCGTCAGCGGCGACTGACCGCCTCGGGCACGCCGCCGATCCACCCGGCGTCGATCACGCCCCAGAGGCCGACGGCGATGGCCTCGGCCGCGTCGTGGCGGAGGGCCCCCTTCGGGCGCGGCGCCCCGCTCCACTCGATGACGGCTCGCGCGAGGCCATCGGCAGCGTCCTTCGCGCCGGCGCCGGAGCGTTGCTCGCGGGGGAGGAGGAGCGCCCGCCGCCACACGCCCGCGTCGATCACGCGGACCCGCCGCTCGGCCCGCTCGGCCGCCTTTTTCCAGATGTCGGCGATGTCGCCGCCGCCCTCCAGCACGAGGCGTTGGGCGTCGGCGTGGTCGCTGAGGACGGAGCCGGCGGCCCGGCGGAGGCGTGCCCTCGTCCCGAGGTTCTGGGAGCGGTACGAGACGAGCCGCCCGTCGCGCCCGTAGAGCGCGAGGCCGGTGCGGAGCCCGAGGTCGACGGCGAGGAGCACGGGTGGGGAATGGCCGAGGACCGGAGCGGATCCCAAGGTGGGGTGCCTACCGCCGCTCAGCGGTCGTGAGGTACTGCGGCGGGACGTGGTCGGTGAGCCAGACGCCGTTCGCGGATCGGAAGAACACGTGGCCATCCGTGGCCATCCGGCCCGCGTCCACGACAAGCACAACGGGGTGGCCGTGTCGGGCACCGACCGCACGGGCCGTCGCGGCGTCGGCGGAGAGGTGGACGTGGTGGCGGGACTGGCGGCGGAGGCCGCCCGACAGGATGGCGTTGAGCACACGGCGAGCCGTGCCGTGGTAGAGGGCCCCCGGTGGGTCGAGAGGTGCGAGGCCGAGGTCGACGTCGATGCTGTGGCCCTGGTTGGCCCGGATCCGGTCGCCGTCGGTGGCGAACCGCTGCTTGTCGCTCTCGCGGACCAGCCGCGCCAGCCGCTCACGGTCGACGTCGTACCCGCGGTCACGGGCGGCGCGGAGGACATCGTCGACCTCGGCCCACCCGCCCGTGTCGAGAACGAGTCCCACCGCGTCGGGCCGGTGGCGGAGCGCGAACGAGAGGAACTTGCTGAGGGCTTGGTCGGACGAGGAGCCCATCACCCCAGGAGCACGCCCGCGATCGTGGCCGTCATGAGGTTGGCGAGCGTGCCCGCGAGGACGGCCCGGAGGCCGAGCGAGGCGATCTCGCCCGTCCGCTCTGGCGCCAGTGGCCCGATCCCGCCGATCTGGATCCCGATCGACGACAGGTTGGCGAAGCCGCACAGCGCGAACGTCGCCATCACGACGGTCTTCGGGTCGAGGGTGCCCACGCCGATGGCGTCGGCGAGCTGGCTGTAGGCGACGAACTCGTTGGCGATCACCTTCGTCCCGAGAAACCCGCCGAACGTCGTGATGTCGGCGGTGGGGACGCCGATGAGCCACGCGACCGGGGCGAGGACGACGCCGAGGATGCTCTCGAGCGTCATCGTGTAGCCGAACAGGCCGGCCGCCCAGTCGATGATGCCGTTGAGCATGGCGATGAGCGCGAGGAACGCGATGAGCATCGCGCCGATGTTGAGCGCCAGCTGGAGCCCGTCGGCGGCGCCCGTGGCCGCGGCGTCGATGAGGTTTTTGGGGCCGGGGTCCGCGATGTCTTCGACGGCCGCCTCGTGGGCCTCGTCGCTGGACGTCGACGGTTGGGTGGCCTCGCCCGCGTCGGTCTCGGGCACGGCCGCCGCGTCGGCGACCGGCTCCCGTTCGGGAACGAGGATCTTGGCGAGGACGAGCGCGGCCGGCGCGGCCATCACGCTCGCGCCCAGGAGCTGCTCGGCGAACAGCTGTTGGCCGGCCTCGACCGCGATCCCGGCTACGTTCGCGTAGCGCTCGCCCAGGAACGCGACGTAGCTCGCGAGCACGCCGCCGGCGATCGTCGCCATCCCGCCCGTCATGACGGCCATGAGCTCCGAGCGTGTGAGCCGCTTGACGTAGGGCTTGATGACGAGCGGGGCCTCGGTCTGCCCCACGAAGATGTTCGCGCTGACCGACAGCGACTCCGGCCCGCTCGTCCCGAGCGCCCGCCGGACCACGTAGGCCACGCCGCGCACGATCCACTGCATGACGCCGAGGTAGTACAGGATCGACATGAGCGACGCGAACACGATGACCGTCGGCAGCACGTAGGCGAAAAAGAAGAAGCCCAGCGAGCCCTCCGTGCCGGGCGACAGCGCGAGCGTCCCGAACACGAACGTCGCGCCGGCCTCGACGGCCGAGAGGAACCGCACGAACAGGCCGGCCACCCACGCGAACGCCGCCTTCGGCCAGCCGAACGGCGCGAACGTCTCGGCGAGGACCTCCCCCTTCAGAAACAGGACCGCGAACACGAGCTGGAGCGCGACGCCCGCCCCGACGGTCCGCCAGCTGACCCGGCGGCGGTCGGAGGAGAGGGCGAAGGCGATGGCGAGGATGCCGACGAGGCCGAGGAGGCCGCGGCCGATCGAGACGAGGTCCATGCGGGAGGGAGTGGGAAGCCGCGAAGATACCGGGGCCGGCCGGCCGCGCGATCCCGGGTCGTCACGCCCGCTCCCTCCACCTCGGCGCCGAGGCGGGCCGAGGATCCCGGCCGCAGCGGTACCCTTGTCGGTCCGTGACCGAGTCGCCATGTGGTACGACGTCTTCTCCCTGTTCTACGACCGCGCGCTCGAAGACCTCTACGCGCCGTTCCGCCCGGCGGCCGTCGAGGCGCTCCACCTCGCCGACGGCGACGCCGTCCTCGACCTCCCGTGCGGGACGGGGCAGAGCCTCAGCGGGCTCACCGAGGCGGTCGGACCCGGGGGGAGCGTGCTGGGCGTCGACGCGTCGGGCGGGATGCTGCGGCGGGCGCGGCGGCGCGTCGAACGGGCCGGCTGGTCGGGCGTCACGCTCCGGAAGGCGCGGGCGGAGGACGTCGACGCGGCCCTTGTCGAGGCCGCTCTCGGCCGGCCTCACGTCGACGGCGTCCTCTGCGCTCTCGGGCTGACGGCGCTGCCGGACTGGGAGGCCACGTTCGAGCGGCTGTTCGGGCTCGTCCGTCCCGGCGGCCGGCTCGTCCTGTTCGACGTGGTCGCGGCGGAGCGGACCGCGGCCACCCGGTCCGTCGAGCTCGTCGCCCGGGCGGACTTCTCTCGCGAGGTGTGGCGCCCGCTCAGGGCGGCGGCCGACGACGTCGAGCGGACGGATCTCCCGGCCGACCCGAAAACGTTCGGCGGCCAGCTCTACGTGGCGGCCGGGACGCGGCCGGCATAGTCGGCTCGCTCCGCCTCGGCGCCGAGGTGGGGGAGGTCAGAGCAGCCGGCCGGCGCGGAGGGAGCGCTCCAGCCACGTCATCTTCTTCGCCAGCTCGACCACGCTCGCGTCGGCCTGTGCCTGCCCGCGGACCTGGCGCTTCCAGGCCGCGTGGACCTCGCGGACCGAGACGTCGGCGGCGTAGCTGAGCTCCTTGGCCAGCTCGGCGCACGTCTGGCGGAGCTCCCGCTCGCGCGCCGCGACGTCGATGGCGACCGGCTTTTTTCGCTCCTGCGGGACCTCGCGGTGGAAGTCGGCCGAGGACCGGTAGCCCGGCATCTGCTCCAGCGACAGCGTCTGCGCGGCGCCCTGGCGGACCGACTTGAGCTCCCACACGCTGTGCTCGGTCTGCTCAGACGTCGGGCCCTCGCCGCCGCCCTGGCCGCCCTTCGACTTTTTCGTGCCCAGCTTCTCCTCGGCCGCGATCCAGCGGAGCGTCTCGGCCACGCCCGAGTCCTCGGCCGCGTAGAGGTCGCAGGTGTTGGCCTCCTCGGGCCACTGCGGCACGTAGCGCATCCCGCGGAAGACCTGCTGCATCGTCTTGCCGACGGCCCGCACGAGGTCGGCCTTGACCAGCACCGAGATCGGCTTGATGTCCGTCCCCTCGCCGATCATGTCGACCTGGACCATCACGTCGATCTCGCCGCGGCGGTACATGTCGAGCAGCTCCTGCCGCTCGCCCGCCGGGACGTCCTGCCCGATCCGCGCCGAGCGGACGTCGGGGAAGTGGCGCCGCACGAAGTCGAGGATCGACGCCGCGTGGAGGTTGCTCATCCCGATGACGAGCATCTGGTGGTCGCGGTAGCCCGAGAAGCTGCCGGACCGGGCCATCTGCCGCGCGAGCGCGCCGCGCTTGTGGGCGAACCGCTCGAACGCCGGACGGAGCAGCGTGTCGAGGTAGACCTCGTGGAACCGGAGCTTCCGCCGCGCGAGGTACGCGTCGACGTCGCGGCTCGCCTCGGGGTCGTCGCGGAGGGCCGTGAGCGAGACCTCGACCTCCTCGCCGGTGTCCGTGCGCACCATCCGCACGGCGTAGTCGACGACGTGGGCGTCGACGCGCTTGAGGATGCCGCCCTCGGCGTGGGCCTCGCGCATCCCGACCTCGTGGAGGGCCTCGTAGTACTCGAACCCCTCAGCGTCGGTCGTCACGGGCACGCCGAAGAGGGACTTGTTGTCGCTCCGCATCGGGGTCCCCGAGAGCGCCACAGAGGCGGCGTGGGGGAACTTCTCGATGGCCCTCGCCCACGTCCCGTCGTCGGCGAGGTGGTGGACCTCGTCGAACACGAAGAGGGCCTTCGCGCGGCGGCAGTACTCGACGAGCGCCTCGTTGCCGCGCTCGCCCGAGGCGTACTGGTAGGTCGTGACCACGACCTCGGTGTCGAGGTTCTTGAGGAAGACGCGGTCCGAGTCCGCCGAGCAGAAGCTGACGGGCGGGGCGCCGAGCCAGTGGAAGACCTGCGCGAGCTCGTCGGCGTCGGCGTACTGGTCGCGGAGGTTGCCGCGGGGGACGAACACCACGAGCCGGTCGCAGACGCCGAGGGCCCGCGCGACGGCGTAGCTGGCGAGGGCCGTGATGGTCTTGCCGTAGCCCGGGACGAACACGCCGAGCGCGTTCCGCTCGCCCTTCTCGAGCGCCTCGGCCCACCGCTCGAGGAACGTCTGCTGGCCGTCGCGCAGCGCGAACCCGTCGCGGGGCTGGATGCCGGGGAGGGCGGGGACGCCGGGGGCGGCGTCCGCT
>JAAXJP010000506.1 GCA_012269805.1 Rubrivirga sp. | reverse complement strand
TGTCCTCGGCGGCCCCGTTGCCGCGCTTGGTGAGCGTGATCCCGAGCACGTCGGCGACCGTGACCGCGTCGTCCTCGAACGTCTCGTAGAAGTCGCCCATCCGGAAGAGGAGGAGCGCGCCGGGGTGGCGGTCCTTGATCTTCCAGTACTGCCGCATGAGCGGCGTCTGGTTCTGGCGCTTGCGGTCCTTGTCGTTGAGGAAGAGGTCGTTCTGCTCGGCCACGATTCGATCCGGATCTCTGGCCGCCCAAAATAGCGGCGCCCGCCGCCACCTCTGTGACAGCGGGCGCCGGGTCGGCCCGCCTCGACGCCGAGGCGGGAGGGGCAGGGCTACGACTGCGCGTCGAGGACCTCCTGCTCGGGCAGCGGGAAGCGGTCGAACACGTCGTCGTTGGGCCGGTCGATCGGGAGCGTCCCGAGTCGGCCGTAGCGGCGGAGGTCGAGCCAGCGGTGGCCCTCGGCGTAGAGCTCGTAGCGCCGCTGGTAGAGCACCTCGTCGATGAGCGCCCCCGTGCTCGTCTCGCCGTCGTAGTCGCCGAGCGAGGCCGCCTGGCGGATCACGTTGAGGGCGCCGACGGCCGCGCCGGCGTTGCCGAGCTGGGCGTTCGCCTCGGCCCGGAGGAGCAGGAGCTCGGCATTTCGGACCACCGGGATGGGCGACGTCGGCGACTCATACACGTCCGTGTCGTAGGCCGACGTCAACCCATCGAAGGTGCGGGGCGTGGTCCGCTCGGCGACCTTCGAGATCCGGTCGTCCTCATCCCGGATGTCGTCCACGAACGAGGGGTGGGCCAGGACGCCGTCGCCGCCGCCGTCGAGCGGGAAGAAGAACGGGTTCGTCACGTCGCCGGCGTTGTTCGAGAACTGGTGGTACGCGCCGATCGTGAGCGGGGCCGCAGCGTCCACGAACGAGTCGTCGAGAGCATCGAGGACGCCCGCCCAATCCCCTCGGTACGCGTCGGTCCGGGCCGCCAGCCCACGGTTGGCCTGGGCGTAGCCCCCGACCGTGGCCGGGATGCCCTGCGCGATGGAGATCGGGAAAAAGAACGTGGAGCCGGCCTGCAGATCGGCGTAGGCCTCGTCGAAGAGCGCTGCGATCCGGTCGAGCGACTCGTCGTAGCCGACGATCGGGCCCGCCTCGTCGTCGCCGGGCTCGATGAACCGGACCCCGTTCTCGAAGGTGAGGTTCAGGTTGAGGAGGTACGAGTAGGCGATCCACGTCTTGGCGAACCCGCGCGCGGCGGCCTTCTCGCCTTCGGACAAGGTCGTGTTGGCCTCGACGGCGAGGAGCATCGTGTTGGCGTTCCGGATCGTGGTGTACCGGGCGCTCCAGGGCGTGATGATGTAGAACGTGTTGTTGTCGAGGACCGACTCGGACCGGCCGAGGAGGTCCTGCGTGAACCGGGGGTCGGACGGGCTCACGCGCCAGTACTCGCGGCCGAGCACGCCGACGTCGACGAGGTACGTCCCGAGGCCGGCGCGGGCCGACGCCTCGACGCCGATGGCGAGGTTCTGGATGTTGGCCTCGGTCGGGTTGTCGAGGATGTCGTCGAGGGCCGGGCCGTTCGGGTTCGGCCGGTCGTCGATGTCGGCGAAGTCGCACCCCGAGAGGCCGAGCGCCAGCCCGACGGCGACCCCGAGGGCGGCGGTGCGGAGAAAAGAAGTCATGGGTTCAGTCTGAGGAGAGGAGCGTTCGGAGCGGGGCGGCTTAGAGGCCGAGGTTGACGTGGAAGTACAGGTTCCGCGAGGACGGGAACGGGGCCACCTCGACCCCCGACGCCACCGGCTGGCTGCCGAAGTTGCTCACCTCGGGGTCGTAGCTCTTGTATGGCGTGATCGTGAACAGGTTGGTCGCCGAGACGCCGAGCCGGAGGCTCCGGAGCGACTCCGCGAACGGCCCGAAGACCGACGGCGCGACGTCGTAGTCGAGCCGGACTTCGCGGAGCCGGAAGTAAGAGGCGTCCTGGACAAACTGGCCCGAGTTGACACCGAGCTGCGAGACCCGGTAGGGCCCGAGCGTCGTCTCCTCCCCCGTTTCGGGGTCGACGAACGGCTCGTCATAGTCCGGGCTCGTGCCCGAGAGGTCCAGGAGGAGCTCCGTGAGGTTGATCACGTCGCCTCCCTTTTTCCAGTGACCAAACGCCGTGACCCGGAATCGGCGCATGACCGTGAAGTCCTGGAAGAAGGACATCTGGAAGTCCGGCGACACGTCGCCGAGCTGGACGACCTCGCCGTCCTGGAGCCCTACGATCTGGGTGGGGCTCTCCCCCTCCTCGACGCGGACCGACCCGAGCGTCGAGCCGAACCCGCCGCCGGTCGCCTGGAACGGCGGCACGTCGAGCTCGGTGACCTCGGAGGCGTTGGTCCAGAAGCTCGTCCGCGAGATCCACCGGAACATCGGGCCATCGACCGGGATCAGGCTCAGGCCCAGCTCGATCCCGTTGTTCTGGAGTTGGCCCCCGTTGAACGTTTCGACGACGAACCCGGTCGAGTACGGGACCTGCCGCGTCAGGAGCAGGTCGTCGACGGTCTTCGAGTACACGGTCCCCTCGAAGTTGACACGGCCGCCGAGGAGCGTGAGGTCGAGGCCCGCCTCGATCTCCGAGGCCCGCTCGGGCGCCACGTCGGCGAGGCCGCGCTGGCCCCCGATCGAGAGGCCCACGTTGCCCCCCACGGCGAACGTCCCGAACGTCGTGAACTTGGCGCCGAACGGCGCCGTGTTGCCGGTCTGCCCAAACGCCGCGCGGACCTTGAGGAGGTCGACGGCCCCGCCCTGGAAAAGGCCGAGGTTCGTGAGGTTCACGGCGAGCCCGGCCTTCGGGTAGGCGTAGAACTGGTCGACGTTGCCGTTCGACGACGACCGCTCGGCGCGGACGCCGACCGTCCCGATGACGGCGTCGTTCCAGTTCACCTCCTCCTGGGCGAACACGGCGCGGTCGTTCTGGAAGAACCGGCCCTGGTTCGTCTGGAGCGCCGAGGCCTGGTCGAGGTTCGTCTGGTTCGGGATCAGCCCCCGCGCCACGCTCGACACGTTGTTGAAGTCCTGGTCGAAGGCCGTCACGCCCAGCTGGGTCGTGAACGAGAGGTTCTGCCCCTCCGGCGCGAAGCCGTGGACGAGCAGGCCTTGGAAGTTGGTGTTGAGGTTGCTCGCGTTGCCGAGGATCGACGTCCCGGCGAGGCCGTCGTCGTCCTCGAACTGGAGCTCCACCGGGAACTGGCTGACCTGGTCGAGCGCGTAGTAATCGACCCCGCCGGTCCCAATGAGCTGGAGCGACTGGGTGTCACTGGTCAGGAGGTTGACCGTCAGCTGCCCGGACCCGATAAACCGGTTGTTCGTCTCCTCGATGAGCGAGAGGTCCCGGGTCTGGAGGAAGTTGGACGAGTTGAACGGGTTGTCGGGGAACTCGCCGTTCGCGTCCGGGAAGAGGTCCACGAAATTGGGCGTGGCGATGAGCCCGATCCCGAACGTCGTCCCGGAGTTGTCGTTGCCGGTGATGCCGCGGGCGGCCACCGAGCGGACGTAGTTCACCGCGGCGTCGACGGAGAACACCCGGCTGAGCCGGTGCGTGAGGTTCACGCGCCCCGACTGCTTCTCGTAGCCCGTGCTCGAGATGATGCCCTCGTCGTCCTTTACGACGCCCGAGACCCGGAACTGGGTCTGGTCGTTCCCGCCGGAGATGGCGAGGTTGGTCGTGAGCAGGAGCCCGTCGTTGCCGTAGAGGGCCTCCTCGTAATCGAAGGTCTGGCCGTTCGCCTGCTCGAACAGCTCGCGCCCGGCGGCGCCGAAGGTCTCCTCGGCGGTCTCGGCAGTGAACTGGCGGGTCCCGAGCGTCCTCGCGACCTGGGTCACGCCGACCGACTGCGACAGCTCGACGCGGGTCTCGCCGGCGCGGCCCGACTTGGTCGTGATCACGACGACGCCGTTGGCCGCGCGGGCCCCGTAGATGGCCGCGGCGGAGGGCCCCTTGAGGATCTCGATCGACTCGATGTCCTCCGGCGCGAGGTCGGCCACGCGGTTGACCGGGTTGTCCTGGTTGGAGGCGTTCCCGCCCCCGGCCGCGGCGGAGATCGCGTTGATCCCGTTGGACACGGCGTCGTTCGAGATGATGACGCCGTCGACGACGTAGAGCGGCTGGCTGTTGCCGTTGATCGTCGTGATCCCGCGCAGCCGGATGTTGATCCCGCCGCCAGGCGCGCCCGAGTTCGCGTTGACGACCGCGCCAGTGACCTTCCCGTTGAGGGCGCCGTCGAGCGTCTGGGGCGTCGAGACCTCGGCGAGCTCGCGGGCCGAGATCGTCTCGACCGAGTTGGCCGAGTTGGCCCGGCGGATCGACGTCCCGAGGCCGGTCACGACGACCTCGTCGAGGCCGAGGAGGTCAGGCGCAAGGGCGATGTCGAGGATGGTCTCCCCCTCAGGGACCTCCACCTCCTGCGACCGGTAGCCGACGAACGACACCGACAGGGTCCGCTGCCCGGGGGGCAACGCCAGCTCGTACATGCCGTCGGCATCGGTCGTCGTGCCGATGTTGGAGGCCTGTACAAAGACCGTGACGCCGGGGAGTGGTTGGTCGGTCTCCGCGTCGGTCACGGTGCCGCTCACGGTGCCCTGAGCAGCGACGAGGGAGGGAAGGGCAAACAGGGTGGCCAGAGTAGCCAACCGAACAGTAGAAAGGTCCATGGAGGGGAGGTGGAGGGCGCGTGAACGTCGGAACCTACGCCGTCCTCCCCGCCGCCGACTACAAGGCTGCCCGCCGGTCCGGGTGCGCTTCCGAACCGTCCGAAATGTGGCCTGGACAGTCGGCGGCCGGCGGCACCCTAAAAAAACCGGTCGCTGCCCATGTCGAGGCAGCGACCGGTTGTCCGCGAGGAATCTGGCCCTACGGCATGCGGGCCTCGATCACGCCGCAGCCGACGCGCGTGCCCGCGTCCCCGCCCGGGTCGGACTCGAGGTCGTCGCGGCCTTCGTGGATCATGACGGCGTGCTCGGCCACGTTGTACTCGGCCGTCGGGAACGGAGAGATCGCCACGACCATGTCGGCCGTCCCGTCCGCCTCGGCCTCGAAGTTGCCCAAGTCACCGAGGTGCTTGTCGTCGAGCTCCTCGGTCGGTGCACCGTGGTCCATGGAGCTGAGGGGGTCCCAGTGGCCGCCGGCCGCGCCGCCGGGCGTCCCGTCCTCGCCGGGGCCGCACGCGGCGTTCTGATGAATGTGGATCGCGTGCGGGCCGGGCCGGAGCCCGCTCAGGCTGATGGCGACCATAAGGCCACCGTCGGACTCGCGGAACGAGACGGTGCCCTGCGCGCTGGCGCCGGCGGCGGAGGTCGGGCGGACGACGGCGGCGGCGTAGGCGCTGTCGTCGTCGTCGAACACGTCGGCCACGGTGCCGAACACCGCGCCGGCGGCGTCCTCGACGGCGTCGGCCGCGCCGCGGGCCACGTCGACGGTCGCGTCGGCGGCGTCTTCAGCGCCTTCCGCAGCCCGGTCGGTCGCGCGTTCGGCAGACTGGCAAGCCGACAGCCCGAGAAGGGCGACGGCGAAGAGGGAGAGGGATCGCATGGGAGGTGGGATGAGGTGAGGGGAGCCCTCTCACGCGTTCCCACCGCCCATTGATCGGCCCCGATGGCGCGATCAGGGTTCTACCGACGCCGGGACGGCCAGCGAATCCGGGAGGGATCCGCCGGCGGCCGCCTCCTCGATCACCCCGCACCCGACGCGAGCGCCGGCGTCCCCGCTCGGCTGGCTCGTCAGGTCGTCCTCCCCGGCATGGACCAGCATGGCCTTGCCGAGGATCGAGGTCGGGCCACGAAACGACAAGACCGAGTCGACGCGCACGCCGATGGCCCGCCCGTCCGCGCCGACCTCGATGTTGCCGAGGTCGCCGGCGTGCCGCTGGCTGGGCGCGGCGCCGGGCGCGCCGTGGTCGCTCGCGAGCGGGTTGAAGTGCCCCCCGGCGGCGCCGGCCGGCGTCCCGGTCGAGTCCGGCCCGCAGTCGCCGGTCTGGTGGACGTGGAACCCATGGCGGCCCGACGACAGCCCGGCCAGGTTGTAGCGGACCTCGACGGCGTCGCCGAGGTCGACGAACTCGACGGCGCCCTGAACGCCGGACCCGTCCACCTCGGCGATC
>JAAXJP010000381.1 GCA_012269805.1 Rubrivirga sp. | reverse complement strand
CTACGAGCAAGGCTTCATTGATGCGGATCAGCTTAAACAAATTGCTGAGCCACTTTTGAAAAGTGGATACGGAGAATATTTATTAAAAGAATAAAATGGAGAAAATCGGAGTTGGTCTTGTGGCATATATGATGTCTTCGCAGGAGATTTTTGAATTATCGAAATCATTAGACACTTATAATTTTTCGTATCGAGTAGTTGTAGATAACTCTCCAACTACTGACAGTAAGTCAGTATTTGAAGGGAATAATTGGACATACTTAAGTAGAATGGATAACCCAGGTTTTGGATTTTCTCACAATCTTATTTTCGAACAATTTGCGGATTTACATATTTCATATCATCTCGTTATTAATCCAGATGTCACATTTAAACATGGGGTTATCGAAGAATTAATCAGGTTTATGGATAACAATAAAAACGCGGGGGCAGTTGCTCCTGCGGTATATTACCCTAATGGTGAATTTCAAGAATTGCGTAAGTTATTACCAAGTCCATATGGGTGGTTCTTAAGGAGATTTAGGAAGAATTCAAGAAGCCTAGAAGAGTATAATGATACTTTTGAATTGCGTAAAGCACCTAAGGACGGCGTTTTTCGAATCCCATATATGTCGGGGTGTTTCATGCTACTTAGAACTTCCGTCATAAAAGAAATCGGTTTCTTTGACTCTAAAATCTTTATGTATGGCGAAGACACTGATTTATCCAGAAGGCTTTGGTTAGAAGGGAAGTATCCTTATTATTATGGTAAGGTTTCTATCGTACATAAATTTGCTAAAGGGAGTCATAAATCAATGAAACTACTTTTGGTAGCCATTAAAGCTTCAATTTATTACTTCAATAAGTGGGGATGGATTGATTCGCAGCGCAAAGCAATTAATGATGAATGTTTGAAGCAATTTAAATGAGGATATTAATTTCGGGGAGTGAAGGCTTCGTAGGGAAAGTATTAGTTGCTAATCTTCTAGCATCTGCCCATGAAGTTGAAGGAATAGACAGAGTTAAATCATCCCATCTTTCATATGATCTTCATAAAGCAGACTTGAAAAATGAAATTCTCCTTGACCCATCTTCATTCGATTTAGTTGTTCATTGTGCAGCGGCTAAAGGAGATTGGGATATATCAGATAAGGAATTCTATGAGGATAATGTTCTTGCTACGGAAAACCTGTTAAACTATGTTCGAAAGTGTGAGGTAAAAAAAATCATTCATTTTAGCACGGTAGCTATTTACAGTCGTGATGTAACAGATGGTAGTGAAAGCACTAAAATTGAGCCAGATTCTGTTTATGGCCAAACTAAACTTGATTCAGAAATTCTCATTAGAAAGTATGCGGAAGAGTCAGGAATACCAACTGTGGTATTGCGCCCTTCGGTAATCTATGGTCGAGATAACTATGCCAATATGTTTAATTTGATTCAGCAGTTGAATCGAGCACTCCCTTTCCAAATTAATCCTATTGGAATTACGAAGTCACATGTAAGTGTTCGTAATGTTGTTGATGTCGTACTAAGATTTTCAGATCCTTCATATTCAGTTAATGGGTTGGAAATTTATAATTTGACCGAACGCCCTTATTATGACCTGAATACAATGATTAGTATTATTTGTAACGAACTACAGGTGAAGCCTCCTAAGGCAAATTTGCCAATTTGGTTGGTTGCCGTACCGTTCGGAATCCTCGAGTTTTTTGGCAAACTACTAAAAAAAGATACTGGTTTCACCTTAGATAGGTTACGTAAATTTTCGAGTTCCACTCATTATACAAGCGAAAAATTGTGGTCGAAAACTGGAAACCAGAAATATACATCTGAGTCAGAGCTCCGAGATATGGTGAAATGGTTTAAAGAAAGAAAAAAATGATACTACTAGCTCTTAACGAACTCAATCTTGACTACATAAAAGGATATGTCAGTCAAGGTAAGCTAACCAACTTTGGAAAATTGTTGAAACATGGTGTTGTCAATACAATAAGTGAAAGCAAATATGAGTTGCTTGAACCATGGATTCAGTGGGCGACTGTTCAGACTGGGAAGACTTTTGACGAGCATAAAGTATTCCGTTTAGGTGATATGGTTGACAGACCAGATCTACATCAGATTTTTGAGGCTTTAGAAAAATCAGGTCTTTCAGTGGGCGCTATTAGCCCATTCAATGCCGATAATCGACTGGCTAATTCTAAGTTCTTTATTCCAGATCCGTGGACGCAAACCAATGCTAGTGGTGGTTATATCATCGAAAAATTGAGCAGAACGGTTTCTAGATTTGTTAATAGTAATGCATCTGGTAAGGTTGGCCCTGTAGATATTATTTGGTTGCTACTTGGCTTTATAGTTTACGTTCGAGTAAAAAGATGGCCTAAGTTTTTTAAGCTGGTTTCTCTTCGAAAGAAACCAGGAGTAAAAGCAGCTATTCTTGATATGATTCTATTGGAAGTGTTTGTTACTCTTCAGAAAAAACACAAACCAGACTATTCTCACCTCTTCTTTAATGGAGGAGCTCACGTACAACATCATTACATGTTTAACTCTTCTCAATACAAAGGAGATTTTAAGAATCCAGAATGGTATTGTCCATCCGATTGGGACCCTATTCTGATGATGCTTGAAACCTATGATACGATTATTGGTGATTTGTTAGAATCCGGAGAAAGAATTATTGGAGTAACAGGATTACATCAGGTACCACACGAGGAACAAACTTTCTATTGGAGACCTGTAGCTCATAAAGACTTCTTGCTAGAATGCGGTCTCAAAGGAGAGTTTAATGTGATCCCTAGAATGTCAAGAGATTTTCTAATTGAAGTTGCAGATGACAAACACGCTTTGGAAGTGGAAAACCATCTGAATCAGTTCACGGATTCAGTAAGGTCTAAACCAGTATTCAACGTTGATAATCGAGGAACTTCATTGTTTGTCGAAGTAATCTATGATGATGACTTGGTTGAGGATATGAGCTTTGATGGACCAAATGGTATTTCAATAGGATCTTTAAAATCAAAATTGGCCTTTGTTGCAATCAAGAATGGTAAGCACGATGGAAAAGGTTACGTGTTCAGTAATATGCCAATGGATTTACCTCAAGAGATTAAGTTAGCTGAGGTATATGCTTTTATTAAGCAGAAAGCCATACTTGATTGCAAGTAAAGTCGAGCTACTTCCATAAAGACTTCTCCCACTCCCAGCTGTCTTTCATAGATGTTGGGAGTTCTTTTTTTGCTTTCCAGCCTAGTGTCGATTCAATTTTTGAAGTGGCGGTATAGATTGCTTCTATATCTCCGGGTCTTCTATCACCTATTGAATAATTGAGTTTTAACTTATTGACCTTTTCAAAAGTTTCTATCAGCTCAAGTACTGTATTTCCTTTGCCTGTTCCAACGTTGAAAACATCCACAGTTTCAATCATTTCCTCAGAGTAATTCAGGGCAGCTACATGAGCTTCTGCAAGATCTACAACATGTATGAAGTCTCTAATACAGGTACCATCTTTAGTAGCGTAGTTATTTCCGAATACTGTTAGCTTTTCTCTTTTTCCTGCCGCTGTTTGAGTTATGTAAGGAACGAGGTTGTTTGGAATTCCATTAGGAAGTTCACCAATCTTAGCACTTTCATGCGCTCCTACTGGGTTGAAGTAGCGTAATACGATTGTTTTGAATTTCTGCTTTCCGGATTGAAGAATCTTCTCCCCAAGAATCTTAGTATGTCCATATGGGTTAAGTGGCTTACCAAGCGGAGTTTCTTCGGTGACGCAACTCTCTTCGGTGTCGCCGTATACGGTAGCGCTTGATGAGAAAATGAAGCTTTTGGCTTTCTTCTCATTGGCCACCTGGATAATACTAAGCAAAGACTCAAGGTTTTCTGTATAATATTCCATTGGCTTCTCAATGGATTCTCCTACACTCTTTAGCGCAGCAAAATGAATTACACCATCAATATTCTCAATTGATGACGAAACGGCGGCAGAATCTTTAGCGTCTAATTGATAGAATTCAAGTGGTTTGCCAGTAATTTCTTCGATAGCCTGCTTTACAGAGATTCTTGTATTTCGTAAGTTATCTATAACTACTGGATGATAACCGGCTTCGATTAAGGCAACGCATGTATGAGATCCTATATATCCTAATCCTCCAGTAACAAGTATTCTATTCATTGGGTTGGGTTTGATTCCTGTCAAAAGTACGAAACCATATACAGTATTGGTAAAGATTTGAGCTTGTTAATTACTGTGGGAAAACCCAACCTATCTGGACTTGTGTTCTTTTTAAATCGTGATTATGATTAGGGTAAGAATCACATAAACAGAAGATTATGGGAAAGTTTACTTCAGAAACGGCGCGTTTAGCTGGTCAGAAAAGTCGTAGAGGGCCGGCTAAAAAAGACCCAATTGTTCACGATGCCATGGAAATCCTTTTAACTGAAGGTATGGCTAAGCTTTACGAGAAGATGGATGAGCTTAATGTAAGTCAGTTGCTAAAGCTTGTTCAGATATCAGCGAACTATGTCTTGCCAAAGGCCAAGCCTCAGTATGATCGTTTTACTCAAGAATTCAAGGATAACCGTTCAATGGATTGGAGCAAGAGTAAAACTGATTTCTTAAATGAGGAGCGTGATCGCAAGTAATTAAAGACTTGCGGTTCGCATCATGAAGGCGTCAGCCATCGCGTCCTTGTTTGGATTGGCGCCTATATAGGCTAGGAAGGTAGTTTCCTTTGAGTGGCCGGTGATGGACATGAGTATTGGGGTTTCTACTTTTCCAAAATAGTTGGTTGCGAAGGACCTTCTTAGGTCGTGAGCACACATCAGTTCATATTTTGGGAAGTCACCGTGTTCCTTTCTTCTTGTGGAGGGGTTGTTCTTATATCCTTTAACCGTCTGGGTCATTCCGGCTAGTTTACAGATCTCCTTAATGAATCTATTAAAGTAGACCGCACTCATAGGTCGCGGGAAACTATTCTCTATCACATCGACTGTAGTTGGGTCGCTTACCCCAATGGTCACATACTTATTCGTTTTTTGTTGGGTGATATCTATATATACTCCATTTGCTGCAGGTCTCACATTCTTTGAAGTCATGCTTAGTAGGTCACTTACTCGTTGTCCGGTGTAGAACCCTATAAGCATCCACTTTCGTGTGGTTTCTAGCTCTTCAGGTAAATCCTTGAGCTTCTTGATTTTTTCAATCTCTTCAAAGCTGATAGTATGGATGATCCGTTCAGACTTGCGCTGACGGAATCCTTCAATATGCTTTGCAAATGGATTCACGGGGAGGCCGTTACGCTCGGCTTCCTTACAGATGGTCTTGATTTGTTTCAGCTGATGCCCCGTGTTGTTAATGCTGTACTTTTTTACTTTCAGCATCCAATGGGTGAAGCTTTCAACCAGGGCCTTATCAATCTGTTCAATGAGAACAGGTCTACCTATATAGTCTTCGAAGTCTTTAATGATTCGTTCAAAGAGATCGTAGGAACGAATGGTATTCATTGATAGCCCTATGCTGCCTGTAGACCGTACTCTTTTGGTATCGGCATTGTTGATATATCTGCGGATTTGATAGGTAAGACGAGACCTATTATCCTTATCTGGTCTATTAAAGCAGGAATTAATTTGACTTTCTAACCAAACACGGGTGAGTTCTTGTGAACCAGATAGGATGTTATTGTATTGGAAGATGAGATGGCGTTCGAGAGTGTCGAGATAGTTATTTAGGCGGACGCCGTTTTCATCTGCGATGCGCGCTCTCATTTTCTTTTGATCCCATTCTTCTCTTAAAACCATGAATCCAGTTTTGGCTTCCATACGAGAATTAAATGGTCCATACAGGTAGACATAAATGCTTACCTGCTTATTCACCTTACTACGAATTCTGAATCCTATTTTGCCCATATTACTTTTCTCCGTCCTTAAAAATTAGCCCTGTCACAAAGTGTCATTTTGGGTGTCCAAAAGTGTCCATTTCACGACATTCTAACGAGAGTGAATTTCGTTGAAGTCATTTATTTGACATGTAAATTTTGATCATAACGAATCCCTCTGGTCTAAAGCTACGTTAAATATTCCGTTATAAAACGGGACATTCCAAGAAAATCAGGGGTTTACAAAGGAAAAGTTCATGAAAAAATGACTGCGGGCTGCTAGCAAAAAATGCCTTTTTCGTTCAATCATTGCCTATGA
>JAAXJP010000720.1 GCA_012269805.1 Rubrivirga sp. | reverse complement strand
GTGGGCCCTATCCGCGGACGGGGCGTGCATCGGCGGCCGGACACGAGGGACGTGCCCCAAACAGAAACCCCGACCGGCAACCGTGCCGGTCGGGGTTTAGCGAGCGCGTCGGGCCGGTTGTCGTCCCCCCGGACAGATCGCCAGGCTCGACCTCACTCGGTGCTCGAACAATAGGGAACAGAACCCTCCCCGTCAAGGGCCGATGCAGATTTGTCTAAGGAGACAGGTGAAACCCCACACCGCCCGCGCCGATACTCTGCCCCCGGCTGTCCCCCAATGACCCTCCGCTCGCTTGAGAACCGGGCGTTTATCGCCCTCCTCGCCGTCGTCACGCTCGCCTTCGCGTGGACGCTCGGCCAGTTCCTCCTGCCGGTCTTCTGGGCCGTCGTGCTGGCGGTCCTCTTCACGCCGCTGTTTGCGTGGTTCGAGCGGCGCCTCGGCGGTCGGTCGACGCTCGCCGCGCTCCTTACGCTCGTGACCGTGCTCGTGGCGGTCGTCGGGCCGCTCGTGACGCTGGGGGTCCTCGTCACGGAGGAGGCCGTGGGCGTGTACCAGCAGGTGTCGCAGGGCGAGATCGACATCACGGAGCCCGTGGCGGCCGTCGAGCGGATGCTGCCCCAGCTGTCGCAGCGCGCCGAGGAGATCGGCGTCGACTTTGAGCAGATCCGCGAGAACGTCGCGTCGTCGGCGCTGGCGGTGAGCCAGGAGGTCGCCTCACGGCTCCTCGGGTTCGGGCAGCAGGCCGTGACGTTTACGCTCCTGCTGGCCGTCACGCTGTACGTCCTGTTCTTCTTCGTGCGCGACGGTGCGGCCTTGCGCGAGACGTTGATCCGGGCGCTCCCCCTCGGCGACCCCCGGGAGCGCCGGCTGTTCACCAAGTTCGCCGCCGTCACGCGCGCGACGGTCAAGGGCACGTTCGTGATCGCGGCGGTGCAGGGGACGATCGGGGGCGTCGCGTTCTGGGTCCTCGGCCTCGGGTCGCCCGTGCTGTGGGGTGTGCTGATGGGCGTGTTCTCGCTCCTCCCCGCCGTCGGTGGCGCGATCGTGTGGGTCCCGGCCGCGCTCTACCTCCTCGCGACCGGCGCCTGGGTCAAGGCACTCGTCCTTGTGGGCATCGGGGCGGGCATCATGGGGACCGTCGACAACGCGCTCCGTCCGATCCTCGTCGGCCGCGATGCCGGGATGCCGGACTACATGATCCTGCTCTCGACGCTCGGCGGACTCGCGACGTTCGGGTTCTCTGGCCTGGTCGTCGGTCCCGTCGTGGCCGGCCTGTTCCTGACCGTCTGGGAGATCTTTACCGAGGAGTTCGGCCCGGCAGACGACGTGCTTCACACGCCCGGCCTCGACCCGCCGGCGGCCGCGGCCGCCGAGGACGACCCCGCTGACCTCACGCCCGAGGCGGCCCCGGCGGAGTCGGTCTAGCCCTGAGGGCCTAGGCGAAGACCACCGTCTTGTTCTCGTGGACGAGGACGCGCGCCTCGAGGTGCCAGCGGACCGCCTTGGCGAGGACGTCGCGCTCGAGAGACTGCCCGGTCCGCTTGAGGTCGGCGATGCTATCCCGGTGCGAGACACGGGCGACGCCCTGTTCGATGATCGGCCCCTCGTCAAGGTCCTCGGTGACGTAGTGGGCCGTCGCGCCGATGACTTTGACGCCCCGATCGAACGCTTGGCGGTACGGGTCGGCACCAATGAACGCCGGCAGGAACGAGTGGTGGATGTTGATGACGCGGTGCGGATACCGCTCGACGAACGCGGGCGAGAGGATCTGCATGTACCGCGCGAGCACGACGAGGTCGACGCCGGCCTCGTCGAAAAGGGCGAACGTCTGCGCCTCGGCATCGGCCTTGGTGTCCTTCGTGACCGGGACGTGGTGGTAGGCCACGCCGAAGCGCTCGACCTCGGCCCGCAGGTCGTCGTGGTTGCTGACGACGAGCGGGACCTCGGCGTCGAGCTCGCCGCGGCGCCACAGCCACAAGAGCTCGAGAAGCGCGTGGTCGTACTTCGACACCATCAGCGCGACGCGCTTTTTTCGCGTGGCGTAGTCGATCCGCCAGTCCATCGCGAACGGCTCGGCGACGACGCGGGCGAAGGCGGCCTCGAGGGCGTCGGCGGCGAGGTCGAGGTCGGGCGTCGTGAACTCGGCCCGGAGGAAGAACGTCCCGCCGGCAGGGTCCGTCGAGTGCTGGTCGAGCGCCGTGATGTTGGCGCCGTGGTTGCGGAGGAACCCGCTGACGGCGGCCACGATGCCCGGCTGGTCGGGGCAGGTGACGAGGAGGCGGGCGAGAGGGACGTCGGGCACGAGGAGGCGGGGGCGGACCGACGGAAGATCGCCCTTTTCGAACGGGGGACGGGTTTGTGCCAGGATGTGGGCGAAAAGCAGATCCTATGTTTTGACCTTCCGACCCCCGCCATCCGGATGCGGCCTCTGCTCTTGATTGTTCTCGTCGCGTGTTCCCTCGCCGCGTGCGACTCCGGGTCCACGGGGCCCCCGCTACCCGACGAGGGGTTCGGGCCGTCGTCGTTCCACCTCACCCTGGAAGACTCGACGGGTGTGGTGGTGGCCAGCGGGTTCACGTACGAGACCCGGCTGTCCCCAGATCCTGGCGACACCGTCCGCGCCGACTTCGAGTTCTGGAAGCCCGACTCGCTCGGCGCGGGTGAGCTTCTGGCGACGTGCACCGAGGTCGTCGGAGAGCCGGCCGCGCTCTACCCGGACGTCTTCACCTACCGCCTGTCAGCGGGCGGCGGAGCCACGTGGGTCCTGACCGCCGCCTGCGACCAGCCTGGGGATGGGGTCTGGGAGCGCCTCGAGGGCGCCGCCGCAGTCGCCAGCGGACGGTTCTGGGCGGCCATCGCTGTCCCGTAGTCCCATGCGCCGCCACCTCCTCCTCGGGCTCGCCCTCGTGCTCTCCGCCGCGGCCTGCGACACCGCGCCGGACGCCAGCGGTCCGCTCGGCGGGCGCTACGCGCTCACGCTCTACGAGAACGGCGAGGTCGTCGCGACCGGCCACCTCGACCTCCAGATCGACCCGGAGCGCATCTACCCGCCGAGCGTCTCCGGCGACTGGCGCCTCGATGCGACCGACGAGTCCCGGATCTACGGTTCGGGTGGCCGGCTCCGCGGATCGTTCGAGGAGCCGGGGGTCCAGCTCTCACTTCTCGTCGGCGACGACGACGCGCCCGTACTCGACGCGGGCGTCGGCCTCGACGGCGTCGTGGACGGGGACGTGATCCGCGGCGAGTGGGGCGAGGGGATGTCGGACGGGCCGTCGGGGTCGTTCGTGGCCCGCCGCTGAGCCCCGCGCCGACGGCGTCCGAGCAACGAAGCGCGCCCCAGCGGCCGAAGCCACCGGGGCGCGCGGGGTGTCCGCCTCAGCAGCGAGGCGGGCGGTGTCGAGGGTCAGGCCTTGTCCGCGTCGCCTTCGTCGACGACCTCGAAGTCGGCCTCCTCGGCGGCCGGGGCGCCGGTGGCGGGGCCGCCCGTGCCCGCGGCGCCGTTGGCCTGCGCGTCGGCGGCCGCCTGCGCGCCGCCGGCCTCGGCCTCGGCCTGCTGGGCCCGGTAGAGGTCCTCGGAGGCCGCGCTCCACGCCGTGTTGAGCTGCTCCATCGCCGAGTCGAGCTCGTCGAGGTTCTGGCCCTTGTGGACCTCCTTGAGCCGCTCGAGCCCGGCCTCGATCTGCGACCGCTTCTCGGCCGGGATCTTGTCGCCGTACTCGGCCAGGTTCTTCTCGGTCGAGAAGATGAGGCTGTCGGCCCGGTTGAGCTTGTCGATCGAGTCCTTCCGCTGGGCGTCCTCCTGCGCGTGCTCGCGGGCGGCGCGGCGCATGGCCTCGATCTCCTGCTCCGAGAGCCCCGACGAGGCCTCGATCCGGATCGACTGCTCCTTGCCGGTCGCCTTGTCCTTCGCGCTCACCGAGAGGATCCCGTCGGCGTCGATGTCGAAGGTGACCTCGATCTGCGGGAGCCCGCGCGGGGCCGGCGGGATGCCGTCGAGGTGGAAGCGCCCGATCGTCCGGTTGTCGACGGCCATCGAGCGGTCGCCCTGGAGGACGTGGATCTCGACGGACGGCTGGTTGTCGCTGGCCGTCGAGAACGTCTCCGACTTCCGCGTCGGGATCGTCGTGTTGGCCGGGATGAGGGCCGTCATGACGCCGCCGAGCGTCTCGATGCCGAGGTTGAGCGGCGTGACGTCGAGGAGGAGCACGTCGGTCACGTCGCCCGAGAGGACGCCGCCCTGGATGGCCGCGCCGACGGCGACGACCTCGTCCGGGTTGACCGACTTGTTCGGGGCCTTGCCGAAGAACTCCTTGACGACCTCCTGGATCTTCGGGATGCGGGAGGACCCGCCCACGAGGATGACTTCGTCGACCTGGGCCTTCGTGAGGCCGGCGTCGGCGAGGGCCTTCTCCATCGGCGGGATCGTCCGCTGGACGAGGTCGTCGACGAGCTGCTCGAACTTGCTCCGGGAGAGGTCGAGCGTGAGGTGCTTCGGGCCGTCCTGCGTGGCCGTGATGAACGGGAGGTTGATGGTCGTCTGCGAGGCGGACGAGAGCTCGATCTTCGCCTTCTCCGCGGCCTCCTTGAGCCGCTGCAGCGCCATCGGGTCCTTGCGGAGGTCGATGCCCTCCTCGCGGTTGAACTCGTCCGCGATCCAGTCGATGAGGCGCTGGTCGAAGTCGTCGCCGCCGAGGTGCGTGTCGCCGTTGGTGCTCTTGACCTCGAAGACGCCGTCGCCGAGCTCGAGGATGGAGATGTCGTAGGTCCCGCCGCCGAGGTCGTAGACGGCGATGACCTCGTCCTCCTGCTTTTTGTCGAGGCCGTAGGCGAGGGCGGCGGCCGTCGGCTCGTTGAGGATCCGCTTGACCTCGAGGCCCGCGATCTGGCCGGCCTCCTTGGTCGCCTTCCGCTGGGCGTCGTTGAAGTAGGCCGGGACGGTGATGACCGCCTCGGTCACGCGCTCGCCGAGGTAGTCCTCCGCAGTCTGCTTGAGCTTGCCGAGGACCATCGCCGAGACCTCCTGCGGCGTGTACAGCTTGTTCTCGTCGCCGGCCTCGACCTCGATCCGGGCCACGCCGCCGTCGCCCTTCGTGACGGTGTACGGGACGGTTTTCATCTCCTCCGAGACCTCGTCGTACTGGCGGCCCATGAACCGCTTGACGGAGAAGATGGTGTTCTGGGGGTTCGTGATGGCCTGCCGCTTGGCCGGGGCGCCGACGAGCCGCTCGCCGTCCTTCTTGAAGGCGACGACGGACGGCGTCGTCCGCCCGCCCTCGGCGTTGGGGACGACGACGGGCTCGTTGCCTTCCATGACGGCGACGACGGAGTTCGTCGTGCCGAGGTCGATGCCGATGATCTTGCCCATTGGGGGGAGGTAAAAAGAGAGTCTGTCTGAGAGGGCCGCTGGCGGGCCGGGAGTACTGGGGGTGGCTACGCGGGGTCTCGGAGGAGGATCCGGGCGGCGGCGTCTGCCGTCCGGTCAGGCCCGCGCGCACGAAATGGATACGGACAAGGGGCGTGCCAAGGGAGCCGAATTGCCGTTATGGCAGAACCCTTCGCTGGATCCTCAAGCAGTCCCGCGCCGGGGTATCTTGGCGTGCCCCCCGAACCGGGTGCTCGCTCCCTGATGAAGCACGTCCCCAACGCCCTGACTATCGGCCGCATCGTGGCCGCCCCGGTGTGCCTGTACCTCCTCTGGACCGGCACGTTCTGGGGGCAGCTCGCGGGCGCCGCGCTGTTCATCCTGGCCGCCATCACCGATTGGCTCGACGGCCGGCTCGCCCGCGAGTACGGCGTCTCGTCCCGCCTCGGCCAGTTCCTGGACCCGCTCGCCGACAAGGTCTTGGTGCTCGGGGCCTTTTTCCTCATCCCGTTCCTTCAGCCGATCGGGGAGGGGCTGGCCGCGCCGGCGGGCGCGTGGCTCCCGTGGGTCGCGATCGGCGCCATCGCCGCGCGCGACTTCGCCGTGACCGCGCTCCGCTCGATCCGCGAGCGGCAGGGGAAGCCGCTCCGGACCTCGACCGCCGCCAAGTGGAAGACGGCGTGGCAGCTCACGTTCCTTATCACGGCGTTCGTGTTCCTCGCCGGATCGCACGCTCGCCAACTCGGCGGCTTCCTCGGCGACCTCGGCCAGTTCCTCTACGCCGCCCTCGCCTCGCCGGCCGCGCTCGCGTTCCTCCTCGTCACGGCCGGGGTG